>NZ_DATBUP010000267.1:0-39272 GCF_036515995.1 Pedomonas sp.
GATGCAGGCGCAGTGACTGCTATACCCGCCGATGCTGACCTGCCGGACATCCTCAGGCGCAAGAGCCCTGAGCAGGCGAGCCCAGTCCGCAGACATGCCAGGCGTTGGCCGGCCACCCTGCCTGCAACCCTCCAGAAAGCAGACGCTGGTTCGGTTCGTCTGGAATCGGGTTCGAGCTGCCTGACTGAGGTATGGACGCCGCGGCGCGGTTGCTTGGGCGTGCGTTCGGCAATCCAGTGCTCAACCTGATGGATCCAAGGACGCAGATGACGGCGTGCCGTGGATATGCTCATGTGGCCCGCGCGCTATCCTCACTGACATTGACCTGATGCTCTCGCTTGCCCGTCAGACGACTGTCCACGCAGTGTCGGGACAGGAGGCCTACTCAGTCGATCCCGAGAATACTGATCGCGCAGCCGGTGGGATATCCTCCGATATTGTGGCTGAGCGCGAGTCTTGCGCCTGCCACCTGCCGGGGTCCGGCGCGGCCCTGCAACTGAAGGACATTCTCGACGATCATGCGCACGCCTGTCGCGCCGGTCGGGTGGCCGAAGCTCTTGAGCCCGCCATCGGTATTGACGGGCAGATCGCCTGTCAGTTCGAAGGTACCATGGCGAATGTGCTCGCGCGCCGCGCCCTTCTCGATAAAGCCAAGGTCCTCGTAGGACAGGAGCTCGGTCAGGGTGAAGCAGTCATGCAGCTGCGCCACACCGATCTGCCGGAACGGGTCGCGGATGCCTGCCATGGCATAGGCCGCTTGGGCTGCGGTCTCCGTTGCCTTCCAGCGCAGGAAATCGTGGTCCGGGTCGGTGTGCGGATTGGGCGCGCAGTGGGAGACAATAGCCTTGATGTATACCGGCGCGGGATTGAACGACCGGGCGAGATCGGCCCGGGTCACAATGACAGCCGCCGCTCCATCGGTTTGCGCGGCACAGTCATACAGGCCGAAAGGCCAGGCGATCATGCGGGCGCTAAGGGCCTCCTCCACAGTGATCTTCTTCTTGAGGAAGGATTTGGGCGCAAGCATGCCATTGCTGTGGTTTTTGACGGCAATGCGCGCCAGATCCTCCCGGTCGGCACCGAATTTCCGAAAGTAGGGCGCAGCTGCAAGGGCGAACCATCCGGCAGGCGTGGCGGGCAGGTCGCGCACGTCGCGGATGTTGACGGATGGCCCGGAGACGCCCCGATCCTTGGGTTTGTCATAGCCGATGGCAAGTACGGTGTCGTAGACGCCGGCTGCAATGGCCATGCAGGCGGCGCGCACGGTCTCCGTGCCGGTCGCACAGTAGTTGTAGACGGCGGTGGTCGGCTTGTAGAGCTTCAGCGCCTCCGAGACGTCGACCGGGCCCATGGCCGAGTAGAGGGAGCCGCAGAAAACCGCATCGATCTGGCGATTGGGGTCCTCGATGCCCGCATCGGCATAGGCCTCGAACGCCGCCTCCACGATCAGGTCTTCGGCCCCCAGATCCCAGTGCTCGGCAAAGCGGGAGCAGCCAGCACCGACGATGGCGGTCTTGTCCTTCAAGCTCATTGGTCTGCCTTTCCCGGAACCGCTTTCCAGAAATAGTTGGGACGCCGCCCGGCCTGATGGATGCGCCGGAATGCGAACTGCACCGGCAGGCCAATATCGATTTGTCCGGCAGGGATGTCGGCGATCTGCAGATAGAGACGCGGCCCGTTGTCCACCTGGACGATGCCAACGGCAGTGGGCGGGTTGGGGGAGGGGAAGAAGGCGTCCAGCGTGTAGGTCACGATGCGCCCGCCCCGTTCCGCAAAATCTTCCGCTATGAAGCTGTCGCGGGTGCCGCAGCGGATGCACACCCGCCCCTTGGGGAACTGTGGCTCGCCGCATTGGCAGCGCTGCCCCTGGAGCCGCAGGTTCTCGGCGCGCTCGCGAAAATGGATCGTTGCTGAAATGCCCGGATCATCGGCCGGCTCATACTCCACCAGGTCAAGGGCGCGCGCCTTGCGGTAAGCGGCAGGCGATGCCACCGGAACCCGCGCCTCCAGCGCAGGCTGGAGGGCCGGCTGGCCTGCCGGCGCGCCGACCCGGAACAGGAGGGCCTCGGCCCCGTCACCATGGGCAACCATGGCCACATGGTCGCCGGTGACGGCCCTGTCGAGCGCGGCGGCCAGCAAAAGGGGTGCATGGGCAGCGCCGCTGAAGCCGACCGAGCCGAACAGGCCGTCTTGTACCATCTCCGGCTTTAGCTGCAGACTGCGGCTGACAGATGCCAGAGTGCGGGCGCTTGCCGCGCTCAGCGCCCAGATCCAGTTTACATGACTCTGGTCTGCATATCTGGCGGCCAGGTGCCTGCCGGCCTCGACAAGGGGATTGACCTGGCCATAGGTGCTGGTAAAGCGATCCTCCCAGCTGTGGGCAAAGCGATCGCCGCTGCGCCGCCATACATCAACCAGCTCTTCGGTTGCACTGGCCGTGCCGATAAAGTCGGCCCGCCCGCCCGTGCCGGTGACGACAAACGCAACGGCAGCGTCCCCGCCGCTGCGCTCCAGGTCAGAGCCCGGCGCTCCCTGGCGCACGTCGGCGATCACCACAAGAGCCTCCCGGGCGCGGCCTGCCTCGATCGCATCCAGGGCAGCAACGAGCGCGCTGGCGCCAGAGCGCAGCGAGTTGCCCACATCGGCCGTGCGGACGGATTTATCGAGGCCCAGCGCCGTGGCCAGCAGCGCTGCGCCCTGCTTTTCTGAGTAAGCGTGGGTCGTGGTTGCAAACAGCAGGAGGTCAACCGCGCTCCGGTCCCGTCCGGCAAGCGCGCGCCGGGCAGCCTCCAGCCCCAAGGTGATGCTGTCTTCATCCGCCCAGGCGAGGGTGCGCTCAGGTCCGTCCTGCCTGGCAGAACCGCTCAGGACGGCCAGCGGCAGCCGATGCCGCGGCAGGTAGATGCCGTAGCTGGCAATTCCGCTCATTGCTCCGCCTCCTGTCCGGGCGCGTCGATGCCGCCATGGAACGGATAGGGAGCTCCCAGAATACCGAAGGAGCCGAACTGCGAGGGCATGTTCTGCTGGAAATGGTCGGCAAGGGAGGCCACATCCCAGCCACCGGGCCTGATCATTGTCTTGCCGTAGTGAGGCTGGACCATGTGGGCGAAGCGCTCGCCGCCGGTGCCGAAGATCTGGCCCGAGACGTTGCGGGCCTTGTCAGACGCCAGGTAGACGACAGCCGGGCCATTTAGCGCCGGATCAAAGTCCTGGCCGGGGTTGCCGTTGGCATCACGGTAGGTCTTCGACATGGCAGTGGTGCCGAGCGGATTGATCGCCACCACGCGAATGCCATACCGGGCAAGCTCGAGGGCCCAGGTGTAGGTCATGGAGGCGATGGCGCCCTTGGCGGCGGCATAGGCAGTCTGGCCGAAGCTGCCGAAGTGACCGCCCGAGCTGGTGTTGACGATCACCCCGCCCCGATTGGCCCTGACCATGGACTGGGCGGCGGCCTGAGCGCACCAGAAACTGCCCTTTACATGGACTGTCAGGACGGACTCCAGATCATCGTCCGTCATCTTGAGCAGCGTTCGGTCCCGCAGGTTGCCGGCATTGTTCACCAGGATGCGCACCGGCCCGAAGGTCTCCTGGCAGTAGCCGATGAGGTCCTGTGCCCCCTGGCGGGACGCGATATTGTGGGTCGAGACAGCGGCCTGGCCGCCCGCTTCCCGGACCTCTGATGCCACAGCTTCGGCAGCCTCCGGGTTGATATCGTTGATAACGACGAGCGCCCCGGCGGCAGCCAGGTGAAGGGCATGACCGCGACCGATGCCGCCCCCTGCGCCCGTGACGATGGCCGGGCGGCCTTCGAGCAGGCGCCGGGTCATGCGTAGACCGGATGCTGGCCGGCGAACAGGCCGTTGCCGATCAGGGTCTCGAGGGAGGCCGGATCGCTGTTGAGCAGCTGCTGCTGCTTGGCGCGCCGGAAGAAAAGCTGGGGGTCGGCTTCCATGGTGAATCCAAGTCCTCCGTGGATTTGAATGGACACGGCCGAGACGTCTCGGAAAGTTTTGCAGGCCTTCAGCTTGGCCATCAGGGCGAAGTGGCTGAAAGCCGTGCCCTCGTCTGCGGCGCTGGCTGCACGATAGGCAAGGATCCGGGACGCGGCCACGTTGACCGCCGCATCGGCCAGGTAATGGGCGATTGCCTGGAACCCGCCGATAGGCCGGCCGAACTGCTCGCGCTCGCAGGCATACTGGGTGGTGATCTCCAGCACCCGCTCGGCACCGCCGACGGCAAGGGCTGCGGCACCCACGTGAAGTTCGTCCAAGGCACGATCCCAGAGAGCGGCTATGCCGCCCTCAAGGCCGAGGACCGTCTGCACCGGCGTGCGCGTAAAGCGCAGGCGCCAGAGGGACTGATCGGCAAGGTTGGGTTGCGCTGAGCGCTCGATCCCCGGGGCATCCGGGCAGACAACAGCCAGGACCGGCTGGCCGTGCGGCCCCCGCGCCAGCACAAGGAGGCAACCGGCCAGCTCAAGGTGGGGGACGAAATGCTTCTCCCCGGTCAGGACGAGGCCACCGCCGTCTTGCGCAACGGCTGCACTGACCGTCGCCGGCGTATTGGTGCCGTCGCGCTCGTGCCACACCGGGAGTACGACATGGCGGCCCGAGGCGATGTCGCGCAGCAGCTGGCTCGCCTCCGGCTCCGCGCAGGCTCCGAGCAATGCCGTTGCCAGCACGCCGCTTTCCAGATGTGCCCCCGGGGCAAGGGCGCGTCCCAGTTCGATGAAAGCGACCACGAGGTCGGTCAGGCCCAGGCCCGAGCCGCCAAGGCTGGGCGGGACCCGCAGGCCCGGAATGCCCATGTCGGCAAGCTTTTGCGTGAACGCTGCGGTGACAGCCGGATTGTGTTCCGCGGCCCGCACGGCCGTCGTTGGCATCATGTCTTCGCACAGCGCCCGCACGGCTTCTTTGAGCATGCCCTGCTCGTCAGTCAGATCCAGATCCATTTCGTCCCCGTCGACTCTTTTTGGTGTTGCAGCCTGCGCATCGGCAGCCTTTTGGTCGCGTTACGGTACGATAAGTACCGCAATGCATCCTGCTTGTCGACAGGTTTGTGAGGGGGTGCTCCAAGGCTGGTTGACAAACGGTACTAGTAGTACCACAAATATGTGGCAGCCATCTGCAGGAGGGAATATGGGGGTACTGGGTCTTGGTTATCTCGGGTTCGCAGCGCCGAATCCTGAGCAGTGGCGCTCCTACGCTCTGGACGTCATAGGGCTGGCGCCGGGGCGCGTCCCGGGGCCTCCTGCGTATCTGCCCGAGGCTGGTGCGCGCGCAGGAGAGGGAGCCGACGGGACTTTGTATTTCCGGATGGACGACTGGTCCTGGCGCATTGCGGTACACCCGGATGCACAGACTGCGGGCTTGCTCTACATGGGCCTGGAAGTGCGCGGCCAGCGCGAGCTGGAAGACATGCTTGCACGCCTGGCAGCGGCCGGCCACGAGGCGCGGCTGGGCACCGTCAGCGAGGCGGCAGCGCGGGCGGTGACCGGGATCGGGTATACGCGCGATCCTGCCGGCAATGCGATCGAGCTATTTTACGGCCCGCTGATCATCGACGGCTTTGCCTCTGCCTTTGGCATGTCCTTCCTCACGGGCGACATGGGGCTGGGGCATATCAACCTGTTTGTCGCGGACTTTGATGCCTGCGAGCGGTTTTATCTGGACATGCTCGGGTTCCGCCTGACCGACTATTATCATGTCGGCGACCAGATGACGGTGAATTTCTATCATGTAAATTCGCGCCATCATACGGTCGGGCTCATGAAGCTGGCGCCGGTCAACGCGGTGCATCATGTCCTGTTCGAGGTGGAGAGCGTGGACATGGTGGGCAAGGCGCTCGATCGTGCCATGGCGGCGGGCTGCAGGATCACCGCCTCCCTTGGCCGGCATTCCAACGACAACATGCTCTCGTTCTACATGGCCAGCCCGTTCGGCTTTGAAGTCGAGATCGGCTGTGAAGCCATCCGGGTCGGGCCCGACTGGACGCCGCGCTTTCGAGGGCCGGGCGACGTGTGGGGACACCATGGACTGACGGCTGCGGACATCCAGGAAGCGGCCGCAGGCATCAAAACGAAGGAGCCGGCATAATGGCGGCGGATCTTGCAGTGACCCGGCTCGATGCGGGGCTTGTTGCCAATGACCGGGACGCGGCGCTGGCATTCTGGAGCGACCTGCTTGGATTTCCGGTTCTGGGCGAGGTCAGCTTCCCGGGCCTGACGGTTATCCGCTTGGGCGTGGGCGATGCCGTGCTGCGCATCGTGGTGCCGGAGCAGCCCGCCGAGCATCTCGCCAGCCAGGGCGGTTTCCTGCGCCAGACCGGCCTGCGTTATCTCACGCTGCAGGTGCGCAACCTCGAGGCGATTTACATAGCGGCCAAGGAGCGTGGTTACCCGACGCCCCATGCTCCCCGGGAAATCCGGCCGGGCACCTGGGCCGCCCAGATCGAGGACGGCGCAGGGACGACAGTTGAACTGCAACAGGTGGATGACGTCGCGTGACGCAGCAGATCACCCTTGAGGATAAGTATACCGCCCGCGAGGGCCGCGTCTATCTGACCGGCAGCCAGGCTTTGGTGCGCTTGCCGATGATGCAGCGCCAGCGGGATCTGGCGGCGGGGTTGAACACGGCCGGGTTTATTTCCGGGTATCGTGGCTCGCCGCTTGGGATTTACGATCTGGCCCTCTGGCAGGCACAGAAGCATCTTCAGGAAAATCACATCGTCTTCCAGCCAGGGGTGAACGAGGATCTGGCTGCCACGGCGGTGTGGGGCTCCCAGCAGGTCAACCGGCTTGGCGAGAGCCTCTATGACGGCGTTTTTGCCATGTGGTATGGCAAGGGACCGGGCGTTGACCGCTCGGGCGACGCGCTCAAGCACGGAAGTTATGCAGGGGCGGCCGAGCATGGCGGGGTGCTGGTGCTGTGCGGTGACGACCATGCCGCTCGCTCGTCGACCGTGGCGCACCAGAGCGATCATGCCCTGATCCACTTCGGCATACCGATCCTCAATCCAGCGGATCTTCAGGACTACCTTGACCTGGGCCTTCTGGGCTTTGCCATGTCACGCTATTCGGGAGCGTGGATCGGCTTTAAATGCGTCACGGACACGGTCGAGAGTTCGGCAAGCGTGGATGCGCGCATCGACCGGCTCATGATCCGGACGCCCGAGGATTTTGAGGTTCCGCCGTCCGGGCTCAACCTCCAGCTCGGGGTCATGCCGCTGGTGGCTGAGCGTCGCCAGCTCGAGCAGCGCATGGCGGCCGTCCAGGCCTTTGCCCGCGCCAACGGCATCGACCGGAGAGCCATCGGCCGGGCGGACGGCAACCGGCTCGGGATCATTACGACGGGCAAGGCCTACCTCGATGTGATCGAGGCCCTGCGCCAGCTCGGGGTCCATGACGAGGCCGAGGCATTCGGCGTCGCGGTTTACAAGGTCGGGATGGTCTGGCCGCTGGAGCCGCAGGGTATCCGGGCGTTTGCCGCGGGATGCTCCGAGGTGCTGGTGATCGAGGAAAAGCGCCCGGTCATCGAGGAGCAGCTGGCCCATATCCTTTATAATCTGGCCACCGACGCGCGGCCGCGGCTCAGCGGCAAGAAGGACATCGATGGCACGGCGCTCGTCTCCCAGACCGGCGAGCTCGCGCCCGCCATGGTTGCCCACGCGATTTACCAACGCCTGATGAGCGCCGGCCTGGCGCCGGAGCAGCTTGCGCGGATCAACCCGCCGGATGGCATGACGGTTGCGGCGCCTGCTGCAACGGGGCTGGTGCGCATGCCGAGCTTTTGCGCCGGGTGCCCGCACAATACGTCAACGCGCGTGCCGGACGGCTCCATTGCCATGGGCGGGATCGGCTGCCACGGACTTGCCACCTGGCTGCCGGAGCGCAAGACGGTCACGCTGTATCACATGGGCGGCGAGGGGGCGCCGTGGATCGGGCAGGCTCCCTTCCTCAAGCGCAAGCATATTTTCCAGAACCTGGGTGACGGCACCTACTTCCATTCCGGCCTCCTGGCCGTGCGGGCCTGCGTGGCCGCCAACGTGAACATTACATACAAGATTCTGCTCAATGGCGCGATCGCCATGACCGGCGGCCAGCCGATCGAGGGTGAAAGCTTCGATAGCGGCATTACGGCCCCACGCGTTGCCGCGCAGCTGATCGCGGAAGGCGTCCGCAAGGTCGCCATTGTAAGCGATGACATCTCGCGTCACGACCCTGCGCATTTCCCGCCTGAGGTCGCCTTCCATCACCGTGATGATCTGGACCGGGTCCAGCGCGAGATGCGCGAGCTCGAGGGCGTCACGGCAATCGTCTACGACCAGAGCTGCGCCACGGAACGGCGCCGTCTGCGCAAGCGCGGCAAGATCGAGGATCCGAATGTCCGCTTGCTGATCAATTCAGATGTCTGCGAAGGCTGCGGTGATTGCGGCATCCAGTCCAACTGCGTTGCGCTGGAGCCGATCGAGACCGATCTTGGCCGAAAGCGGCGGATCAACCAGTCCGTCTGCAACAAGGATATAAGCTGTCTCAAGGGCCTGTGCCCGAGTTTCGTGACGGTCAAGGGAGGCAGGCTGCGCACCCGCCAGCCTGCGGCAGTCCAGTCCCTGGAAGCATACAGCGGCAATGACCTGCCGGAGCCTGACATCCGTCAGGCCGGGCCGGTCTATTCCATTCTGGTGGCGGGCATTGGCGGCAATGGTGTCGTCACCGTCGGGGCCATTCTCGGCATGGCCGCGCATCTGGACCAGAGGGGGGTCAGCGTCCTTGACATGTCAGGGCTGGCCCAGCGCAACGGCCCGGTGACCAGCCATGTTCGTCTGACCGACGGCAGCGGCAGCCATGCGCCGCGCATTCCCGAGCGCGCAGCCGATCTTGTGATCGGATGTGATCTGGTGGTGGCATCCAGCGCCGAGAGCCTCTCGAGGATGGACGCGCGCCGGACAGCAGTTGTCTACAACCGGTTCGTCGCCCCGACGTCTGCCTTCGCCACCAACCCGGACCTGGATTTCAGCGATCAAAGGCTGGCCGAGGCCATTGCGCGCCAGGCCGATCCGGACCAGATGACCGGGGTCGATGCAACTGCCGTCGCCATGGCGCGTCTGGGCGATGCCATCGGGGCGAACCTGTTCCTGGTCGGCCTTGCCTGGCAAAAAGGGCTGATCCCGATCCGGCGTGAAAGTCTCGAGCAGGCCATCCGGCTCAATGGCACGGCGGTCGATCTGAACATGCGCGCTTTTCTGTTCGGACGCATGGCCGCAGTGCGACCGGCGCAGGTCGAGGAGTGGCTGTCCCGCGGCACGACGCGCGCCATGACCACAGCCGAGACGCTCGAGGACGTGATTGGAGTACGCCAGCGCCTGCTCCGGGAGTATCAGGACGACAGGCTGGTTCGGCGCTATCAGGCTCTGGTCGAGCGTGTCCGGCAGGCAGAGACGGAGCTGACCGGCACGGCCGGCGCCCTGACGATGGCAGTCGCCAAGGCCTACGCCAATGTCCTTTATCACAAGGACGAATACGAAGTGGCCCGTCTCTATTCCAGCGAGAGGTTCCGGGATCAACTGGCCGCCCAGTTCGAAGGTGACTTTACCATCGAGTTCAATCTGGCCCCGCCGCTCCTGGCGCGGCGGGGAAGCGATGGCCGCCCGCGCAAGGTCCGGTTCGGTTCCTGGATGCGCCACGGCTTTGCGGTGCTGAGCAAGCTGAAGGGGCTGCGGGGAGGTCCGCTCGACGTGTTCGGTTACTTGCCTCACCGCAAGATGGAGCGACAGCTTGGGGCCGAATATGAGGCTCTGGTTGACAAGCTTCTGGCGGGGCTGCGGGCGGACCGGCTCGCGCAGGCTGCAAAAATTGCAGAAAGCTATGCCCGGGTGAAGGGCTACGACGTGGTGAAGGAAGCCAAGCTGGCCGAGGTGCGCGCAAGCGTTGCCGAGGCCCTGGCGGACTATGAGGCCGCGCCCCACCTGGCAGCCTGAAGGCGCCGTGGGGCTTGAACAGGGATACGTAGAATGGATTTCAATCTAGGTCCGGAAGAGCTGGAATTCGTGCGGCAGGTTCGCGCGTTCCTTGATGCGCAGGCGGCCCGGCCCGATGCGGAGGAGGTGATGGCCCCGGATCGTGACGCCCATTCCCAGCTGGCCGACAGCCCGGAACGCCGTGCATTTAACAAGCGCATGGCGGCCATGGGGTACCTTGGCATGTCCTGGCCAGCCAAATACGGAGGCCAGGAGCGCGAGGGCATCTACGAGTATCTCCTGAACGAGGAGCTGGCGCTGCGCGGGATGCCGCTGATCGGCAAGGGCGTCGGCTGCGTCGGCAAGACCATCATCCGCCATGGCTCGGACGAGATGAAGGCAGAGTTCCTGCCCAAGATCCTGGCGGCGGATGTTGAATTCGCGCTCGGCTATTCCGAGCCGTCCGCCGGATCGGACCTGGCCGCGCTCAAGCTGAAGGCGGTCAGGGAAGGCAGTGAGTGGGTGCTGAACGGCCAGAAGGTGTTCAGCACCTCGGCGCATTTTGCGGACTGGTACTGGGTTGCGGCCCGCACGGACCCGGATGCGCCCAAGCACAAGGGGATCAGCGTGTTCCTGATCCCGATGGATCATCCTGGCCTCACCGTCCATGAAATAAAAACCATGGGTCATCATCGCACCAACCAGGTGTTCTTCGATAATGTGCGCGTGCCGGAGGGCGCCCTGGTCGGGGAGGTCAACAAGGGCTGGACCTATGTCTGCGAGGCCCTCGATTTTGAGCGCTTCACCTTCTATACGGTCAATCCGCTCCTGCGCAAATTCGAGCGTCTCCTTGAGGCAATTCGCGTGGCAAAGCGTGAAGGCCGTCCGCTTGTCGAGGATCCCGCCGTGCGCCGGGATGCTGCCCGGATTGCGACCGAGGTCGAGGCGGCCAAGATGCTGCAGCGCCTCGTTGTCTCCGAGGCCAGCAAGGGCAGGGTGCCGGCGCTGGAAGCCGCGATGTACAAGGTGTTCTCGACCCGGCTTGGCCAGCAGATCACCGACTATGCCCTGGATGTTCTGGGGCCAGCAGGCGTCCTGCGGCATGGTGCCGAGGATGCCGTTGATGGCGGGGTCTGGGAGCATTTTTATCAGACAACCCCGCTCGACACGATCGGTGGCGGATCATCGGAGGTGCAGAAGAACATCATTGCCCGTCGCGGCCTCGGGCTGCCGCTCTCCTGATGGCTGCGCTGCCCCAGGAGGTCGAAGCCTGGCTTGGCCATGTGGTCGTGACCCAGACCAGTGGCGCTGCGGCGGAGGTCGGTGCCTTTCGCCTGTTCTGCGCGGCCGTTGAGGACGCAAATCCCCTCTATCGGGACAGCAAGGAAGCGCATGACGTGGCGGGCGGCCCGATCTGTCCGCCCGCCCTGCTGTCCGCCTGGAGCCGGCCGGACCCATGGGAGCCGGACGGCAGGCCGGTGTCCCGGGCGCTTGAGCTCCATTTTCGCCTGAAGGAAGCCCTTGGGTTGCCCAAAGCAGTGGTCACCCGCTCCGAGACCGAACTGCATGCCCCGATCCGGCCGGGCGACCGGGTCATCGCCCAGCAGCGGCTAGATGCGGTCAGTCCGGTTGCAGAGAACCGCCTTGGTCAGGGCCGCTACTGGACAATCAGCGTCCTGTATCGCCGCGCCTGCGATGACGTGCTGCTCGGCATCGAGACCCTGGGCTTCTTTGGCTACGGCAGGGACGAGGGATGAAACCGCGATTTCAGCAAGGGACGCGGCTGCCACCGCACTTCGTGCACTTCACCGCGCGCCATATCATTCTGGGGGCCATGGCAAGCCGGGACTGGCAGCCACAGCATCATGACCATGAGCATGCCCGTGCCGCCAACCTCCCCGGCATCATTCTGAACACTCCGGCGCAGACCCAGTGGTTCCTGAACTATGTCACGGCCTGGGCCGGGCCGCAGGCAAGGCCCGCCCGCTGGCGGCTCGGCATGAAGTCGCCGATTTCGCCCGGCGATGCAGTCACCTTCTCGGGCATGATCGAGTCCGCACAGGCAGATGCGGCAGGGCACGACTGGGTGGTTTTCAGCCTGGAGATGATCCGGGGATCAAGGCCGGTCAGCCACTGTCGCCTGATGTGCGCGGTTGGAGAGGGCGTTTGGCGGCTCTCGGGTGCCGACTGGCAACCGCCCCTCTTTGACACCTTGCCTGCGTGACGCCGTGGCTCTGGAAACCTTGCCGGACTGGATGAAGCAGGCGCTGGCGACAGAGCCGGACGTCTGCGCGATCGAGGCGCCAGGAGCCAGGCTCGAGGTGCTTAAATGGGGATGCCGCAGCAATCCGGTGCTCCTGCTGCTCCATGGCAAGGAAGCCCATGCCGGGTGGTGGCGGATGCTTGCTCCCCTGCTCAGCACCCAATTTCGGGTCGTCGCGCCGTCATGGTCGGGCATGGGGTCGTCTGAGTGGCGAAAGGCATACAGCCTGAGCGCATTTGCCCGGGAGATCCTGGCAGTTCTTGACAGCGAAGGGCCACTGACCCGGGCTTTTGTGGCGGGGCACAGCTTTGGCGGCTATCCGGCTCTGTGCGCGGCACGGCTGTGGCCCGAGCGCTTTTTGGGGGTCTGCACGCTCGACAGCCCGCTTGATCCGGCGGTCGGCTGGACCGGGCCGCCGCCGCGCGGAATTGCAGGCCATACCTATGAAACACAGGACGCGGCCGCTGAACGCTTCCGCTTTTCGCCGGCAGACCGGCCAGTCCCTCGGCCGGTTGCCGACAGGATTGCCCGATCGAGCCTGCGTCAGGTCGCCGGGGGGTGGCAGTGGCATTTTGATCCAACTCTCTGGCAGCGTTTTCATGCTGATGTTCCGGTCAGTCTGGATGTGGGGGCGGTGCCTCTGGCTCTTGTGCGCGGTGCCCAGTCCTCCCTTGTGACCGACGATCTCTGGTCGGTGATGATATCGGCTGCTCCGGCCGGCACATGGTTCGCCAGCATTCCCGAGGCCGGTCACCATGTGATCATTGACCAGCCCCGCGCCGTTGCATCCGAAATCATACGCTGGATCCGGGAAATTAAATGATCTGCTCGAGGGGCTGGTCCGTGTCGATAAAATAGCAGCTGCTCGAAAAATGCTCTTTTCATTTAGGGTAATACGGTTATCGTAAATATGCCTGCCCGACAAATAAGAACCAACGGGCAGGAGGGGAGGTCCAGCCGCCGCCGCGGAATTGGTGGCTGGAACGCAGATTTGAGTGGAAGCGCTTGGCACCGCACCTGGTGCGTGCGCCGGCCGGCAGAAAGCAGATCCCTGATCTGTTCCGGACGGCTGCGCCTGGAGTTCTCCGCTGCATGTGTCGAGGTGTGTGTCGCCACGTTCTGGCTGGCGGGGCGTGACCCTGATGCTTGCGGCGCGCTCTGGAGCGGGGCTCTGCAAGGTGTCGGGGCGCAATCAAGGGGGAAGACAATGGGAATTGGTCATAATCGGCTGGCACGGCTTGCAGTGGGGGCTGCCCTCTGGCTGCCTCTGTCAACGCCATCGGCTTTGGCGCAGGCTGGGGCGGGCGCCGGCGATGCTGCGGGCGGCAGCGAATTTCAGGAAATCATTGTCACGGCCCAGCGCCGGGCGGAGCGCTTGCAAAGCGTTCCGATCGCGATCACGGCCCTTTCATCCGACACACTTGTTGACCAGGGCGTGACAGATCTCGAGGGGATCTCCCAGATCACGCCCAGCCTCAGTGTGGCGTCCTACCCGAATTCATCAGATACGCTGACGCTCAACATGCGTGGCCAGGGCATAGCCGATGCCGGTCAGATCACCAAGGATGGGGGCGTTGGCCTTTATATTGACGGCTTCTACATCGCGCGCCCGCAGGGCGCATTGTTTGACATCGGCACGCCCGAGAGAGTCGAAGTGCTGCGCGGTCCCCAGGGCACGCTCTATGGGCGCAACACCACAGGCGGTGCCGTGAACATCATTACGAAGAAGCCAACGGGCGAGTGGGGCGGCAGCGCGTCGGCCGAGGTAGGCAGCCGGGATCTTGTCCGCACGCTTGCCGACATTGATCTGCCCGCCCTCGGGAGCCTCGCGGTGAGGGGCTCGATTGCCTACGTGGATCAGGACGGCTGGGTGAAGAACCCGGGGGCGGCGCATCGCTATGGGGAGTTCGGCCAGATCGCGGGCCGTATCGCGGCCCGCTGGTCGCCGACGGATACCCTGACGATGGATTATGCCTGGGATCGGGGCCGGGTAAGCTCGACACAGGCCTATTATGTGAACCCGGATCTGGAAGGCGCAATCCCTGGCTATACAGCGGATCGCGACCGGACATACGCACCGCTGGATATCAGGCCAAGCAGGACGTATTTCGTCGACCATCAGCTGTCCCTGAACTGGGATGTCACCGACGCCATCACGCTGCGGTCGTTGTCCGCTTACCGTGGCTTCAAGGCGCTGCAGAATGTGAACTACGGGCTCGCGCAGTCCACACCGGAATTCCCGGTGGAAGTTGTCCAGTTCCATCGGTACCGGACGAAGCAGTATTCGCAGGAATTCCAGATCATCGGCTCGGCGGGCGAACGCCTCGAGTATACAGGAGGCCTCTACTTTTTCCGCGAAACCGGCACGCATTTCCAGAGCCAGGACACGTACCTGGTGCCGTTCGACATGACCTTGCCGACAACCCGTCTGGTCTCGGCCCGCAACACGTCCTATGCGGCATACCTGCAGACCACCTGGACGCCTGCGGTGCTCGAGGATCGGCTCGATGTGACGCTTGGCGGCCGCTACACCCGCGATAAGCGCAGCGCCGAGCGAGACAGCACGTCATTTGGATTTCCGGTTGACGTGGACGTGGCCAACCGCCAGCGCTTCTCCAATTTCAGTCCGTCGCTCAACCTGTCCATGCAGTGGACGCGGGATGTGATGACCTATGCCAAGGTGTCGAAGGGCTACAAGGCCGGTGGCTCGAGCGAAGGTGCGCCGGACTTTACCCAGACCTACGATCCCGAGAAGGTCACCAGCTATGAGCTGGGCCTGAAATCCCAGGCCTTTGATCGAATGCTGACGTTCAATCTTTCCCTGTTCCAGAACGAATTCAGGGATCTGCAGATCGATTTCGTGACCGACCCTGCCGACCAGTCGGTCGTGGTGACCACCAACGCCGGATCGGCGCGCGTGCGCGGCTTTGAGGCTGACATCGTGCTGCAGCCCTCGCGCGACATGACGCTGCAGCTCAGCTACAGCCATCTCGACCCGAAGATCAAATCGGTCAGGGCGCCGGCTGCCACCGTCTTTGATCCTGCCCTCAATCCGGCCTCGACGTTCAAGGTCGGTGACGAGATCGGCGCGTTTTTCGTGCTGCCGTTTGCGCCGCGCAATGCGTTGACCCTGTCCGGCAACTGGACATTCCTGCGTTTGGCCGAGAGCGCGTTCAGTGTCAATGCGAGCTACAGCTATCAGGAGGCCTATTACGCCTCGTCTCTTGCCGGCCCTGCAGTCACCGGTCGCCAATATTATCGCAGCGACAACATCAACAAGATCGATGCCCGGATATCCTGGACGCAGAACCTGCCATCCGGATCGGACCTGACCGTATCGCTGTTTGCCGACAACCTGACCAACGACCGTTACGCTTCTTTCGTAATTGCACTGGGCTCTCCGCTGATGGGCTACTCGACCCAGACCGCGCCGTATAACGAACCGCGGACTTTTGGCATCGAGGCCCGCCTGCGGTTCTGACGCTCATCCGAGCGCTGGACGTCAAGCCAATGCGTGCCGAAGGCCACCGGCCTGGCTTTCGGCATGCCGCATCTTTTTCTGTCGGGTCGCCTTTTGCGAGAATTCCGGTTGCTTGACAGGGTGTGAATAAAAGCGGTACTAATAGTACTATAAATGGACGCCTGGTGAAGAGCATCAGGCCTTTGGACCTTGCAAAAGGTGGCTGCCTCATGGCCTACGAAACCCTGACCTATGAAAATCAGGACGGTATAGTCATCCTGACACTGGCACGTCCTGCCACGGCCAATGCCATCAATTCGGTCATGGCGCGCGAGCTGCCCCAGGCGTGGGCGCGGTTCGAGGCCGATCCGGAGGCGCGCGTGGCGGTGGTCACAGGAGAGGGGGCGCGGCATTTCTGCAGCGGCGCCGATCTGCTTGACCCTCCTGAGACGGACCTGCCCGGCACTGCGGCAACCCTCCAGTCCATCCGGTGGACAGGCATGCAGAACGGCGTGTCCAAGCCCGTCATCGCGGCGGTCAATGGCGGCGTCGTGGGCGGGGGTCTGCATTTTGTGGCGGATGCGGATATCGTCGTGGCCGCAGACACCGCCTATTTTTCCGATCCCCATGTTGCCGTGGGATATGTCTCTGCTCTGGAGCCCATTCTGCTGGCCCGGCGCATGCCGATCGGCGCCGTCATGCGGCTCGTGCTGACGGGAGGGCTTGAGAGGCTGGATGCGCAGGCTGCATGCCGGCTTGGCCTTGTTGATATCCTGACATCGCCTGACGCGCTCCTTGCAAGGGCCCTTGAGCTGGCCGGAAACATCAGTCGCCATTCGCCTGCTGCGGTTGCGCGCAGCCGGGCGGCCGTCTGGGGCGCCAAGCAGTTCGGTCTGGGGGAGGCGCTCGAGAGGGGGTGGCGTCAGATCATGGAGCACAAGGGGCATCCGGACGAGATCGAGGGTCCGCGCGCCTTTGCCGAACGCCGCGAGCCAGTGTGGCAGACGCAGGGGCGCCGGCCATGATGCTGGAGTTCGCGCCAGTCGGCTACGGCACGATCGGGCTTGCCCGCAACGGACCGGTTGCGGTCTTGCGCCTGCAGCGCGCCCAGAGGCTCAACGCCTATACCCCGGAGATGGGCGAGGACCTGGTCAGGGCCTTCGAGCTGACCGCAAAGGATGCGGATCTTGCAGCCGTTGTCGTGACGGGCGAGGGCCGGGCCTTCTGCGCTGGGGCTGACAAGGACTGTTTTACCGGGCCGCCAGGACCATCCGGGCTTGCTCTGGGGGCTGAAGCATTTGTTCGGGGATATGCCCGCCAGATCCGGAGCCACCCCAAGCTGACCATCGCGGCCTTCAATGGCGTTGCCGTCGGCATTGGCGTGACCATGACCCTGCCAATGGATATCCGACTGGCCGGCGCTGGCGCGGCCCTCAAGCTGAATTTTGCCGAGCTTGGCATCGTGCCGGGTTTTGGGGCGACCTATTTCCTGCCGCATCTGGTCGGGCTCGGGCAGGCCAAGAAGCTGCTTCTCTGTGAGCACAGGGTCGATGCCTTCCGGGCGCTCGAGCTCGGTCTGGTCGACGAAGTGCTCGATGATGCGGGACTGCTGGAGCGGGCAGTGTCCCTGGGGCATGCCGCCGCCCAGATCAAGCCGCAGGTCAGATCAGGCATCAAGGAGGCGCTGAACGCCGGGGCGGAAGCCGCCTTCGAGGCTGCCCTAGGGCTCGAGGCGTCCAGTTCCCTGCGCCGAGGGGCCCGGCAATGACACAAACACCTGTCCGGTTTGATGATCTTGAAGGGCTTCAGTCCTTCGCCAGCGGTGAGTTCGGACCCTGGGGCGGCTCGCTCGAGATTACACAGGAGATGATCTGGCAGTTTGCCGAGCTGTCAGGCGATCACCAGTGGATCCACGTCGACCCGGAGCGTGCGCGCCGCGAAGGGCCCTTTGGCGCGCCTGTTGCGCACGGAATGCTGATCATGAGCGTGTTGCCGCGCATCATGCCGCAAACCCCCTGGCAGATCACGGGACATGGCGCAGCGCTCAACTATGGCTCGGACGGGCTGCGGTTCTTGGCGCCTGTTCTGGCAGGCAGAGCCATTCAGGCCCGCACGCGCCTTGCCGCAGCCGCCAGGCACGCCAAGGGAAGCCTGGTGACGACCGAGACGGCTGTGCATGTGCTTGATCAGGAGAAGCCGGCGCTGCTCTACCGGGTGCAGGTGCTTTACTTGCCGAGGGCAGCATGACGGCTCTCAAGGACCGCACCGCCGTTGTGGGCATTGGCGAGAGTGCGTTTGGCAAGGGACTGCCCCACTCCGAGCTCGAGCTTGCCTGTGATGCAATCCGCCAGGCGCTTGCAGATGCGGGCGTTGCGGCAAGCGAGGTCGACGCCGTTGGCTCCTACACGATGGAGGCGACGCCGGACTTCGAAATTGCCCGGCAGATGGGTTTTGGCGATCTTCATTTCTTTGCCCAGACGGCCCATGGCGGCGGCGCGGGTCCGGGAACCGTCGGGCACGTCGCCATGGCGATCGCAACGGGTGTTGCACAGGTTGGCGTCGTGTGGCGTTCCCGGAAGCGCTCCGGTGCCGCCACGCGGGTCTGGGGGCAGACGAACCCTGTCCTGACCGATCACTGGAAGTGGTCGCGGCCGTCGGGCCTCCTGCGACCGGTCGATGAGGTCGCAATCCTGACGCAACGCTATATCCACGAGTTCGGCGACGCCCGCGAGGCGCTGGCGACGATCGCCCTTTCCCAGCGTGACTTTGCCCTCAGCAATCCCAGGGCTCAGATGCATGGGCGACCACTGAGCCGGGAGGGCTATTTTGGCGCGCGCATGATCGCCGAGCCTTTGTGCCTGTTTGACAACTGCCTTGAGAGCGACGGAGCGGTGGCGCTGGTGATCACCTCGGCCGAGCGGGCGCGTGACCTGCGCCAGCCCCCGGTTCTTATCCATGCGATCTCCCAGGGGCTGGCAACTGGGCATCAGCCCATGGCGGATTTTCACCGACCTGACGTGTTTGACGGCTGCTCGAGCGCTGCGGCGCGAAATCTCTGGCGGCAGGCGGACATCGGTCCGTCAGATGTGGGCGTGGCGCAGATTTACGATGCCTTCTCGCCGCTGGTCCTGTTTTCGCTGGAGGCATACGGGTTTTGCAAGCGAGGCGAGGCGGCTGACTTTGTGCGCAGCGCTGCGACTGGCCGGGGCGGGCGTCTCCCGGTCAACACGTCCGGGGGCGGACTGTCCGAGGCCTATATCCACGGCATGAACCTGGTGACCGAAGCTGTCAGGCAGATGCGGGGCAGTGCCATCAATCAGGTCGAAGGCGCGCACTCCTGCCTGGTGACGGGATGCGACAGCACGCCCAACGGCGCGCTCCTGCTGCGGAGACAGGCATGATCGATACGATACCAATACCGGATACGTCTGAGCCCACGGAAGCGCCGTTCTGGACAGCGCTTGGGCAGGGACGCCTGGTCATCCAGCACTGTTCTGCCTGCCGGAGCTGGTTATTCCCGATGCGTCTGCGCTGCCCGTCCTGTGGCCAGACGCCCGAGTGGCAGGCCGTCTCAGGCCGGGGGCGCATCTGGTCGTTCACTCGGGTGCACCCGCCAGTCCTGCCCGCGTTTGCTGCTTTGGCGCCCTATCCGGTTGTGGTGGTCGAGCTTGAGGAGCAGCAGGGGCTGCGCCTCGTCGGGAATCTGGTCGAGAAGGCCGATGATCCGATCAATGTCGTTGCCCCGGATCGCATCACCATTGGCGCGCCGGTCGAGGCAGTGATCCGCAAGATTGATGGCGTGCCGTGGCCGGCGTGGCGAATTGCCGGCTGATCCCCGCGTCCCGACACCCAAGATCTGCGCGGCCCTCGAGGGCCCGTTTCGAATTGCGACGGAGAATGACGTGACTGTCGATTATGATCCCTATTCCGATGCCGCCATGCGCGATCCACGCGAACTTTACCGCCGGATGCGCGAGGCTGGCTGCCCCCATCACCTGCCGGAATACGGAGCATGGGCGCTGGTTCGCTACGACGACGTCGATCAGGCAAGTCGGGGAGAGGGCTGCATCGACTTCAGCAAGGGTGCTCTCCTGGGGCAACATCTCCTGGGCGAGCCCATTCCCCATACCTTCATGACGATGAATGAGCCGGAACGCAGGCCGTGGCGCAATATCCTGATGCCGTTCTACAGCCGCACGGCGATCAGGCAAGAAGCCGGACGCCTGCGGGCGCTGGTGCAGGAGCTGCTCGAGCCGCTGTTGGCACAGGGAAGCTTCGATGTTTATCGTGACCTGGCCAACCGGGTGATGTGCATCAATGCAGGCCATAATCTGGGGCTGCCGCGCGCCGATGCCGAATATCTTCGCTCCCTGATCGATGAAATGATCATGCACAGGGAGCCCGGGCAAAAAGGGGGCTCGTCCGAACGCAACCAGAAGGCGGCCCAGGAGCTGGGCGGCTACATGGCCGCGCATGTCAACAGCCTGCGCAAGAATCCGGACACGGCCGTGCGGCAGGCCAAAGCGCTGCTCGAGGCTGAAATCGACGGACAGCGGTTGTCCGACCATGACCTGATCAATTACTTCTTTTCACTGATGGTGACCGGCTCAGAGACGACGCCGATGGCAACGGCGGGCGTATTCTACTACCTTGGCAAGCATCCCGACCAGAAGGCCCTGGTTGTGGCCGATCCTGCTGGCATGGCCAAGGCGGCCTTCCTCGAGACCTGCCGGTTTGACCAGCCTACCAACATGCTGGTGCGCCGGGCTGCAAAGGATTTTGAACTTGGCGGCAAGCAGATCCGGGAAAATGACGTCCTCTTGATGATCTATGCCTCTGCCAATCGGGACGAGGCCCGGTTCGAGCGGGCAGAGGAGTTCGATATCCGCCGGCAGAGGCGGGCTGATCTCACCTTCGGCACCGGGCCCGGCTACTGCCTCGGCGCGAACCTGGCGGAGTTCGTCGGGCCGATGATGGTCGAGGAAATCATGACGGGAATTGGCGACTTTGAGCTGATTGAGGATCAGTGCGAGCGGGCTTACGGCGAAAACCTTGCCGGTTTCAATCGCGTCCCCATCCGCTTCAAGCCCCCTGCCTGAGCATGGCTTCGACTGCTTGCTGCAATGGTTCCAGTGTTCCGACATGTCGGCTCAGGCAGGCGCCTTTGGCGCCCGTCTGCGGCGAACGGCAGGCTTCTTCTTCGCCGGCTTGAAGCCAAGTGCAGGCAGCACTGCAATAATGATCTTGCGCAGTGCTGCCGGAGTGGTGTCGGCGTTCTGAAACAGCAGGCGCAGCAGGACCGGCCCCATGATCATGTCGATGGCAAGGGCGAGATCAAGGTCCTCAGGCAGTTCGCCGCGCTCGATTGCGCGCTCGAAAGCCTGGCGGGTCGGCGTTCGGCGATGCTCGGTCATCTCATCGAGCGCTGCCTTCAGTTCTTCATTGCGGCTGCGCTCGCCAACGAGAGATGGCCAGACCGCGCCCAAGGCGGTGTTCTGCAAAACGTCGGCGAACTCCGACACGATCGTGTACAGATCGTCTTCCAGCGAGCCAGTGTCGACAGCATGCAACTCAGGAAAACCCGCAACGGCTGCAACCGCAAGCAATTCCTTGGACGGCCAGCGGCGATAGATGGTCGCCTTGCTGACAGATGCCCGGCTGACGACTTCATCAATGGTGAAGCCACGGTAGCCCTTCTCGATCAGGATATCCATGGCCGCGTTCAGGATTGCCGTCTCGGACCGTTCGCTCCGAGGACGCCCGACCGATCGCAGGGGAGGCGTTTCAGTTCCGGCGGCGCCTTTGGGTTGCTTCATTCCTGTTCCACCTCGGGCTGGTGATGGGTCGTCGTAGAGTTGGCAAAAGAGCGCCTGGCGTTGTCCAGTAGAGTTTGCGCCTGTTCATGCATTAAGACAGCAGTGGCAGGTTCTTCCAACTCTTTCTCGCTCAAATAGGGCCCTCCTGCCTTCCCTGAGTGGCTGTCTGGCAGGAGGGGAATAACCGGGGAGGTAATACCGAGGGATCTGTCTATTGGCAATATCGCGGGGCAGGCGCTCATACAACGTTGAGCATGGTGTGACCGCATTCGCATTACTCTGATCTCAGGTCCTCACCGCGACGCTCGGCGTCAGACATGTCAGATTTCCAAAAAAAGGGATGCGTCCGTGCACGGGTGATCTGATGCACCAATCCGATATTCTGCACACTCCAGTTCTGACAGTTATGCTGGGTGCGGGTGTGGCTGGATCTGGGACGCTGTACTTCATTTGGGACGAAGCCCGGCTGCATCAGGCGATGGCCATCATCACGCGGCAGTATGAAGGAGGTACTGGCGACCAATTTTCCGCATAGGTAGCTCCTGACCCCGTCAGGATAACGATCTTCTCCACTCGAATAAACGCAGTCGTGATTTGCGGAATGACCAGCGTATTCATCTGCGCCCTCAACACTCTTGGCAGTGATGTGCATTTTCGGCCACCGCTAAAGTCACAAAAATGGCGCCCGATTTCGGAATTGATACCGCGTTCGATGGCCGCGCCAATAATCAGCTGGCTGTTGTGGTTTTTGCAGCGGATGCATGACTGTAAAAGCACACGATCCCGCTAACCTCATAAATATCAAAAAAACCGGCACTGGCCCATGTCATGCGATTTCCGGAGCGCCAATCAGGCTGTCAGGTTCGGCGCCCGGTATGTTCTTTTCGGCCATGTCCAGTGCCGCCAGATGGCCGAAAACCATGCTCGAGCCAATCGGATTGCCGCCACCGGGATAGGTTGTGCCACTGACTGCAGCCATTGAGTTACCGGCCGCGTAAAGACCGGTGATCACGGCGCCGTCTGGATCCAGCACGCGCGCATGAGGATCCGTTCTGAGCCCTCCCTTGGTGCCAAGGTCCGAGAGGCCGAAGGCGAGCGCATGGAACGGCGGCCGGGCAACCTTGTCGAGCGGCGGCAGGCCGTCGGTGAACATGCAGTCGTAGGGCTCCGCACCCCGGCGGAAGTCCGGATCGCTGCCCAGATCCACGAAGCGGTTGAAGCGGGTGACGGTCTGCTCTAGGGCCTGCCCCGGCACGCCCAGGATCGCGGCCAGCTCCGCGAGTGTTCCGGCACTGTGCAGCAGGCCTGCCTTCCGATACGCCTCCAGATCTCCCAGCGGCAGGTTCGGGAACTGGATCGGAGGCGCCCCGTCATCGCGGCTGTCGTAGATCAGCCAGTAGGGCAGCGTGAGTTCACCGGCTTGCATGCGGGCAATTGCCGCTCGGCCCACCCGGTCATAAGGGGCGGATTCGTTCATGAAACGCCTGCCTTTCTGGTCGATGAAGATGCCGCCGTTAAAGCCGAGGGTGAAGGTTGCGCGCCCATCGGGACGCATCAGGCCGGGCGACCACCAAGCCTGGTCCATGAGATCAACATCCGCGCCCGCATCCATTCCGGCCCGGATTGCAGCGCCGTCGTTACCGGCCGGCGACATGGCGCCCTCAATTGTCCCGGGGACGCCGAAGCGTGCACGCATGGCGGCATTGTGCTCGAAGCCGCCGGCTGCGATCACCACGCCTCGCTTTGCCCGGATGCGCTCGGCGCCGCCTGGAGTGCTGACAATTGCTCCTTCAACCCGATCGTTATTCCTGACCAGCCTTGTCAGCGCCGTATCGCGCTGGAGGTCGACGGTCTTCATTCTGGACAAGGCGAGCAGGAACCGCCCAATCAGCGCCTGACCTGCCAGGAGTTCGTCGGAAAGGGGCGCGCCTGCGCGTTCCTCCGGCAGCGTTGGCCGCAGGACCTGCCGCAACTCGCCCAGTGCAGCCGCGGGCAGGGGGACAGGCACAATATGACGGCCGGTCAGGCTCGCCGTCGACAGCGCGCCGAAATAATCCGGCCAAGGATAGACCATGAAGGCAAGATCGGGGTCCTGCTCGAGATAGTCGATCAGTGTTGCACCGGTTTCAAGATAAGCGTCCTGCAACGGGCGGGGTGTCCGATCGCCGACAACGTCGTAGTAGTATTGTCTAGCCTGATCGACGTCGCAGTCGCCGCCCTCCCGGCGCAGGACTGCATTGCCCGGAAACCACATGCCGCCGCCAGAATATGCGCTGGTGCCGCCGAACCGGTCGGTGCTCTCGACAAGGATGACCGACAGCCCCTCGCGCGCAGCCGTGTAGGCCGCAGTCATGCCTCCTGCACCGGAGCCCACGACAAGGACGTCGCATTCCTTATCCCAATCGGCCGCCATATTCCCCCCCCTTGGTCCGTGGTTTGCCCGGTGTTTCTGTCAGTCCCGGCATCTGCCGGTCTGTCGGGTCAGTTGTTAGCATCCACAAGCTTCTGCAATTTGTCTAGACTGTTCGTTCAGATGATAGGATCTGCCTCCAGCGACAGGCGAGCGGCCTTGCCAGGCGGACAGGTTGCTGGCATTTTGCCCGAAATCATGGGTAAGCAATCAACAGTTCCCACCGTCGGCCGGCGCGGCCGTCCTCCTGGTCGAAGCCTTCAGCAGGAAGAGCAGCGCAAGCGCAATCGCGCAGAGATTATCGCCGCAGCGGCCAAGGTGTTTGCGGTCAAGCCATACGCACAGGCAACAATTGACGATATCCTTGCTGGCGCAAACATAAGCCGCGCGACCTTCTATGCTCACTTTGAATCGAAGCTGGCCCTTGGCATCGAGATCTACGACAGCATTACGGACAGCTGGTTTGCCCTGTTTGGCGAACTGGCGAATATGCCAACATTGACGATCACGGGCCTCAAGCGGTGGACGCTGGCCCTTGCCGATCTTTATGTCGAACATGGCTATGTCACGCCCCTCGTCGAACAGCTCGCGGTGGTTGAGGCCAGCTTTCGCCAGCGTTTGGCGCAGGACAGGGATGTGATGATCAACCGGCTCGCCGATGCCGGGGTGCCCGGTTGCAGGGCGGCTATCGGTGATGGCCGGCAGGCGCTGTTGCAGCGCGCCAGGCTGCAGCTTCTGCTGCAGCGGCTGGACCAGGTCTGCGGCATCCTTGCTCACTCGGATGTCAGTTCGCCGGAGTTGGCCGACGCCTATATCGAGGCTATGGCCGAGGAGCTTCTGGAAAAGCTTGGCGGCCAGGCCGGTTGACCTGTTGGCCCGCGGGTCTCTGGGCAAAGTGATGGGAACATCAGGCAACTTGCCGGCCATTTGCCCCTCACTGCCGGGGCTGCCGCACTCGAGCGGATGAGGCGGAGGGGCGAACGTCCGGCAGCGCCAGGCAATCAAGGCCGATTGGCCTTATGATTGTGCAGCGAACTGGGCATAGATTTCGCCGATCGAGGGATTGCGGCGCAGGGTCTGACCGCCGCTGACGTGAAGGGTCTGTCCGGTGACAAAACTGGACTCGTCGCTGGCGAGCCACAAGGCTGCATTGGCGACGTTAGCAGCAACGCCGGGGCGCTGCAACGGGATCTCGCGCATGTAGAGGTCGCGTACGCCCGGTACGGACATGCCGCCACCCGACATGGGGCCATCCTCGATGCCGCCAGCGGCAATGGAATTGGCGCGGATGCCTCTTGGCCCGAATTCATTGGCTATGCAGCGGATGACATGGTCGATCCCCGCCTTGGTGCCCATGTAAGCGGCGTGGTCTTCAAACATGATGGTTGCCGTGACGGAGGATATCTGGATGATCGATCCTCCGCTTGGCATGTTCTGCAGCAAGGCCTGGAAAAACTGGAACGGGCCAGTGAACTGAACCGCGGTCATCTGCTCCAGGTCAGCCCTGTCTGTTTCCAGGAAGGGCTTGAGCAGTCCCCAGCCGGTCGAGTTCACGCCGATGTCCAGGCCGCCCATTTTGGCTGCGGCAGTTGAGACGGCGCTTCTCAGGCTGGTCTCGTCGGTAATGTCGCAAAGAACGTGCTCGGTGCCGAGTTCCTCGGCCACCTGGCGGGTGGCATCTGCCCGTCGGCCACCGATGACGACTTGCGCACCGTGACCAAGATAGGTGCGGGCGATGCAGGCGCCGATATTGCCTGGTGCAACGCCGAGGATGAAGGCCTTCTTGCCATTCAGTCGCTTGTCCATGTCGTCTCCCGCTGTTGGTTTGCCCGGCAATGGCCGTGCTGAGATCCGGGTCACCCGTATCCTGAAAGGGTTTGCACCGTTTGTGCCGCAAGCCTGCGGTGCGGCCGTCAAAGAACAGGCGTTATTGTACCACTCGACGGCATGGTGTGACGCGGGTGGTCGCAGCATAACCTGCAAGTCGGGTATTCTCGCCCGCTCGGGCGCAGGGCCCACTGGTACTGGAATATACGAATAGCCTGCGCATCGACCCGTCCCCAGTCCCTGCCGTTTCAACCGCGTCATCGGCACGGCATTCTTTGAGGCAAGATTTAGTCTGTACTAACCGTATGATCAATATTGCCTCCCTGTGTCTGCCGGGGGGGCAGCAGGCGGTCGGTCCTGCTCGATGTGCTGACGCCGGCCACTGGCCATCCAGTGTGCAGTCCGTTCATCCCGCGCCCCTGAGCGCTCAGCTTCTGCTCCGCTTCGACTGGAACAATACCAGCCCGTATCGGTTGGTTCTCTTGGGAGGCGGCCGGGACTAGCCCCCACCGCCCAGCCTGCTCCGGGCGAGGGCAGGCGCTGTGCCGATCGTCGCACACCAGCAAGGAGAGTCAGGATGGCTGACAGAATTGACAAGGATCGCGTGGAAGGCTCGGGCAAGAACCTGAAGGGCAAGCTGAAGGAAGGTCTGGGCGACCTGACCGGCGACCAGAAGATGAAGCGTGAAGGCCAGGCCGAACAGGTCGCAGGCAAAGCCCAGAACAGCTGGGGCAGCGCCAAGGACGCGGCACGCGACGCGCTTGATCGCAACAAACAACGCTGAACAGCCGGGCTGTCCGGCGCCGCGGCGGTTCGTGCCGCCTGATAAAGGTAGGTCGTGGTTGGCGCCAGGATCCAGAGATCCAGCGCAGATGGCGACTGGGATGCAATCGCTGCAGCGGCGCTTGGACGGCGATGGTTGATATTTCGCGATAAACAGAATTGGAGATCTCATGATCAAGTGGGCATTTATATTTCTGGTGATTGCGCTCGTACTTGGCGCCCTCGGCTTCTCCGGCCTTGCCGGTGCTGCCATGGGCATCGCCAAGATCCTGTTCTTCATCGGGCTGGCGCTCTTCGTGATCTTCCTCATCCTTGGCATGACGATTTATAAGAAGACGACCTGAGGATCTTTTGCCTCAACAATTGCAGCCCAGCGGGGTCCGGCCGGTCTGCTCGACGTCGACACCCGGATCCCGCCGGCAACCTGGATGGCGCACAGCCTCGAGTGAGGGGAGCGCATCCTTTCAAGCCCGTCTTCCTTCCGGCCCGACGCGCTGACCTGACGGGCCGATCGCCTCGGTGTTCTCAGCAGCGGCCAGGATCCCGGAATGTTCGGGATCTCCCAGCGGCATCGCCCGCGCCGCGATTGGCTCTCCCGGATCGCATCAGGACAGCGATGCGACACAGGTAAGGTGTACGGACCCACAGGTCTGGTCTGGCCTGGGTTCCTGTTTTAGGACATTATTGGAAAGAAACAGGGCCTGCGGTTCTCCGGATTGAGGCGTGCGCACCTGTTCCATCTTTTGAGGGCCCCTTCGCAATTCGGTGATCTTTTGGATCGACACCGCCCTGGGCAGCGCCTTATATCCCGCTGCGCCATGCGCTCGCTTGAGGGCCGCGACAGGGTTTCCCGGGCCCACCCGGTCAGCGAACCGACGGAGGCGGGACGACGTCGCGCTGCCGAGATCAAGCGGGCCGCACCCGGCAAAGACATCGGCGGCCTGATCGTCGGGCTGCGCGCTGTTTGTGCGGGTCATCTCGGCTGGCGCGCGACGTCTGTGCCGAGCTCGCTGCCGCGCAGTGCGGCATCCCATACCGCAATATTTCGCTGGAAAGGGTTGCGCGAGCCCGCCTGTAGTGGCGACCTGCCATGTCCGGGACGAGACCTGCTGCGCGTTAATGATCATGGCAAAGGGGTAAGCTGAATGGCTGCTGGGCTTTTGCCTGGCTTCAGGGTTCTGGACAAAGGGGCATTGAGGCTGCTTGTCAATCGAGCTGCATGTGGCTGTGTATGGGCGCCCCTGCACAGCAGACCCCGGTTCCCAGCGGCCAAATGGTCTTGATAATAGGACCATTTGGCCTTATTCTGGGCAGCTGAAGCAGGAGGTGGATATGGCGATCGCAGTGCCCCACGGACATTCGCCCGAGACCAAGGCGGTCGCCTTGAAGGCATTTGGGAATGTGGTGGCTGCCTGGGGTCTGCCTTTGAGCGAGGCCGCGGCCCTGGCCGACATGTCGGACTCCACCTGGAAGCGCGCGAAGAAGCCCGGCTATACGGGTGATCTGACCCATGATCAGATGCTGCGACTGAGCGCAGTTATCGGCATCTACAAGGCACTGAAGCTTTATTTCAGCGATCCACTTGCGGACCAGTGGATAAGGATGCCCAACAGCGGGCCCTTGTTCAGCGGTGCGCGCCCCATCGATACGATGATCGAGGGCGGTCTGCCCCAGTTCCTGACCGTCCGTTCGTATCTGGATGCCTTGCGGGGCGGCCTGTGAAGCGGACCGCTCTTCAGGACCGTGGCCTCGTTCGCCTGATTCCGGCCACCTATCATAAACCGCCAGCGCTGCGCGGGCTTGTCGATACGGATGAGGAGATGGATCTCCTCGCTGAAATCGAAGGCATGACCAGTGGACGGTTGATAGCAGAGGCTGGTCGGAACCTGCATATCGACAAGCGCGAACTTGCGTGGGTTCGGCGCGAGAGAGACCTGCGCGTCTATGGCAACACGCACATCAATGCGGCGTTTGCTTATACCCGCACTGGCGGCAACCGCTTTAATACGCAGGAGAGAGGCGCCTGGTACTGCAGCTGGAATGCTGCCACCTCGATCGATGAGGTCGCGTTCCACAGAACGCGCGAACTGGGCTACGTCGGCGTCTTCGAGGATGACGCCCGCTACGTGGAACTGCTCGCGGACTTTATCGGAGATTTCCCCGATCTGACCGATGAGCCAGGACATCCAGCGCTCCATCCCGATCCCGCACGGGGCTACCCTGAAGGGCAAGCTCTGGCGGGAAAGCTTCAACGTGAAGGGCAGCGAGGCCTGATCTATCCCTCGGTTCGGCATGGAGGCGGGCGCTGCCTCGTCGCATTCGACCCGGGCGTCATCCAGAATGTGAGACCAGGAGCGACCTTCCGGCTCGTTTGGAAAGGGTCGCCTCACTTTGATGTAATCTTCTTATGATCCAGAAGCCGCGCGCGGTTGCAGCTTTGGTTTTGAGATGCCCTGCGCCGCTTGCGGCATCATGCAGCCGGTTCAGAGCCGGGCTCCGGCACAAGCAACCCCTGAGAGGCTGGACAATGCCGCCTTCGGGTTCGAGCATCTCAAGTCCGGCAACCGCGTTTGCCGCGATGGACCCCACGGCATCGACGACGGCCAGAGGAAGCACCAATACCTGCAGTCCAAGTTTCCCGCTGACACTCAGGAAATGCCGGATCGCGAGCTGAGCCCATCTCTCCGGGTTTTCAGCATGTCCCACTTGCGTCCGCTGCCCGACCTGCGCACCGGCAAGGACCTCCGGGACGCGGCGCTGGACCGCGGGGTTTCCCTGCGCGTTGGCCCTGCAGATCAACCCGCGTTCGTCCCGGGCGGGAATGCCAGAATGATCCCCCGCCATAGCGATCTCCTCATCCGCCGGGACTTTGCGCCGGCATCATGCAATGATCTTCGCACACGTACCGGGTGCCCTCTCTGGCCGGATCCTGAGATGGCAGCATCGGCCGTCCATTGGCAGTTGCGCGAGCGGTTTCAGCACCCAGCGGACGCTGTTTGGCCGTATGGGCTCGACTGACCAGCAAGTCTGCCGCAAACCCAAGCGATCCTGCGGGATGGGCGATCGCCGGCTCCGGGATCAGGGGCATGTGGTTGCTTGGCTGCCGGCTGCTGTGTGCGAGGCAATGAAGGCCTGCGCATCCTCGCGCCGCGTTTCTTCCCTGTAGCGGGCCATGGTGAAAGGCCACTGGGTGACAATGAGGCCGCTTGGGGCGCGGTAGTAGTCGCTGATGCCGTGCTGCCAGACCGCCATGGTGGAAATAGCATCCTGCAGGGCGCGGTTGTACGCAGCAAGCGCACTCTGCCGGACCTCGATCCATTTCAGGCCATTGCGGATCATGAAGTCGATCTTGCGCACGATGTAATCGACCTGGCTCTCGATCTGCGCGATGATCGAGCCGTTGTTCGTGTTCGGCCCGTAGATCATGAAGAGATTGGGAAAGCCGCTGACCGCGATCCCGAGATAGGCCTTGGCGCCCCCCTGCCATGCCTGGTCGAGCCGCAGGTTGTCCCGGCCCGTCACCGGGATGCTGGAGAGGAAACGGGTCGTCTCGAACCCGGTTGCCAAGACGATCAGATCCGTCTCGCGCACATCCCCGCTCGCGGTTGTGATATGGTGCGGGCCCACGTGCCGGATCGGAGTTGTGATCAGTGAGACATTTTGCCGGTTGAACGTCGGGTACCAGTCGCTGGAGACGAGGCCGCGTTTGGCGCCGAAGGGATAGGCCGGTGTCAATTGCCGGCGCAGGGTGGGATCCGCGACCTGCTGAAGGTTGGCGAGGCAAGCGCGGCGCATGTCTGCCATGATCTCCGGGTTGTCGAGCGGCGCGACCGCCTCGAGCCAGTCCCAGATGCGCTGACGCTCCTGCCGTGCGGCCTCGGGGTCCCTCATGAGGCGTTCCCGCTCGCCCGGGGCAAAGCTGTTCTGGCGCGCGGACACATAGTTGGGTGTGCGCTGATAGACATCGAGGTGCCCCGCAACCTCGGCAATCGGGGGCACCAGCTGCACGGCGCTTGCCGCAGAGCCGATGACGCTGATGCGCCGCCCCGCCAGAGGGATCTCCGGCCGCCAGCGCGCCGAATGCATCACCGGCCCCTCAAACGTCTCAAGGCCGGGAAGGGGCGGGTAGGCGGGCATGTTGAACATGCCGACCGCGCTTATCAGAATGTCGCTGCAGAACAGCGCCCCATCAGCGGTTTCCACCTGCCATCTGGCCCGCGCCTCCAGCCACCGGGCAGCAACGACCCGGTGGTCGAGACGGATATGGCGCATGAGATCGAAGGTCTCGGCGCACGCTTCCAGGTATTGCTGGATCTCCGGCTGGGAGGCGTAGGGCTCGGTCCAGTCCCGCTTCATGGCAAACGAGAACGAATAGAGATGGGAGGGCACGTCGCAGCGGCAGCCTGGGTAGATGTTATGCCACCATGTGCCGCCGATCCCGGGTGCCTGTTCGAGAATGACAAAGGACTGAATGCCTGCATCCCTGAGCCGCTTGCCTGCCGCGATGCCGCCAGGGCCGGCGCCGATTATGATCACATCCATAAGACCCTCCGTTGGAAGCCAGGCAGGCGGCCCGGGTCTGCACTGCCAACCTGCCAGGACGGAGCTCTGTTACAGGCGGCATCCGGCCTTGCAGATCCCTTAAGGCTGCCCCTGACGCGCCCAGGCAGGACAGAGGCGGGCAGGACAGAGGCGGGCACGCCCGCTTACGCTGGCTGGTCCCGCGTGTTGATCTCGTCCGGGCCTTCCGTGAAATAGGTTGTGTAGCGACGGTAGGCGATGCGCCAGCCGGTCTCCGTCAGCCGCCACGTGTCCTCATACTCGCCCCAGGTCTTCCACAACTGCCCCTCGAAGCGCCTCACCCCCTGGTGGACGGCGTAAAAGTTGCAGCGCGTGAGGGCAGTCTCCGCCGACTGCCCAAGAACAATGAGATTGAGGATGTTGTGCTGTTTCCGGCCGCAATTGCTGCCAGGTCCCAGGTGCTCCAGGAGGCTGGCAATGAATTCATCCCGGGTGGTATGGCGGACGACGCCGCCATATTCCCCGCAGATGTCCGGATCAAAGACGTCGGACAAAAGGCCCGGTTCCATCCGATCAATGGCAAGCCCGAACTGGGCAAGCTTGGTGCTGAAAATATAGTGCAGCTGTTGCTCGGCATGCGGGCCTGTCATGATCGCTCCCTTCCGGTCCTCGTTGGTGAGCAGCTATGCCTGGGGCGGCGCTGAGGGCAGATCGGGGGAGAGATACAGGTCATATCCCTCATTGATCTGGCCCGTGATGGCCTTCTCGAGGCGGTGCTGGATGCGCCACTCGCCGTTGAAGCGCCGATAGATCACATCGTAATAGCCCGATGTGTGGCGCTGGCCATTAAAGTGACTGCCCTGACTGAACAGGCCGATCCACTGGAAATGAAGCCGGCCGTAGACCGTATCGCTATCCAGGCGCAGACGGGGCAGGTGCATGAAATGCAGGCCCTTGTAGAACGCGTCGATGTCGCGGCAGAAGCCGGCCAGCTCGCTGTGACCGGTGTAGACCTGGCGGGCCTGCTGGCCGACACCGGCCATATCAAACACGCCATCGGGCGTGAAGACATTGGCCCAGGCTTCTGCGTCGCCCGCATCCCAGGATCGGGCGTATTCGGCCTCAAGGTTCATGATCGCAAGCCGCGTCTCGGCGGCCTCCAGACGGGCGGACAGTTCAGAGAGGACAGTATCGTTCATTCTTTATACTCCTGTCTGGCTTAGAATTTGACGCCGAGCGTCGCCCCGAACGTCCTGGGCTCCGGGAAGTAGGCAACGGTCAGCCCGCCAAAGCTCGAGCCGAAGTCGATGTAGGAGAGGGGGTCGTTCTCATTTAAAAGATTGCGGCCCCAGAGCGTCAGATCGGCCTCGGTCCGCCCCAGCGGGATCCCGCGCAGCACGGCGCGCATGTCCACGAGCGTACGGCCGGGCGAGCGCGTGTTGTAGGCATTGCTCTCACCAGGGCCAGGGCGCAGCGGGAACGGGAAGGTGAAATATCTGGAGACGAACTGGATATCGCCGTTCAGATCCAGCTCCATGTCCCCTCCGCGCCAGACAGTCCAGTCGAAGCCGGCCGAGGCCGTGGTCTTGGGCACGTACTGGAACGCCCGGTTGTCGGCGACATCAACACCGGCGTCGATGTACCGGGTGTATTTTGTATCAAGGACGCCAAGGTTGGCCCGCACCGTCAGGTCGCGCGCCGGCCTGGCCACCGCTTCGATCTCGAGGCCCTTGACCCGGGCGCCGCCCGCATTGTCGATGCTGGTCTCGGCCGACCCTTCCGCCCGGAACACGGCGATCTGCATGTTGCTGTGCTTGTTGCTGAAAACCGCGACATTGAGCTGGATCCGGTCATCAAGGAGCCTGGATTTCAGGCCCAGTTCATAGGACGTGATATTCTCGGCCTTGTAGGGCGTATAGATGTCGGCAACCGAGGTCGTCTCGCCATTAAAGCCGCCGCTGCGATAGCCCCGCGCATATTTTGCATAAAGGTTGATGTTGGAGGATGGCTCCCATGCAACGACAGCCGTTGGCGAGACATTGTTGAACTTCTTGGCCGGCACGGTTCCGGCAGGAGCATCGATGAGTGTGACCGGCATTGCCCCCAGCACCTGGAAGAACCGCTCCACGGTCTTTTTCTCGTGCGTGTAGCGCAGGCCGCCGGTCAGGGTGAGCTGATCCGTCAGCCTGTAATCGAGCTGGCTGTAGGCGGCATAGGCCTCGGTCGTGAATCCGTAGCGGGAGTCAAAGGCCATGCTCCCGCCGAAAAAGCTCTGGGGATTGAGCGTGAAGCCCTTGTCGTCAAAATAGTAGAGACCAAAGACGTAGCTGAGGGCATCGGTCTGCCCGGTCACCTGCAACTCCTGGCTGAAGGAGCGGTAACGGGAGAGGCGGGCCGTCTGGGCCACCGGCAGGGCGGTGCCGTCCAGGTCGCCAGCGTCTTCTGCCCGCAGCTTGCGATAGGCGGTGATCGACTTCAGCTCGGCACCGCCCAGGTCGAGGCTGGCCGTCAGGCCATGTCCCCAGCTCTTGGCATAATCCCGGAGCGGCGCGTCCGCACGGCCCTCGCTGCTGCGCTCGCGGGGCTGGACGAACTGGTCGATCGGAAATATCGCGCCGCCAAAGGCGTAGGCAGGCGATGCGGGGTCGAAAATGCCGCCCGGGGTGTACCCGACGAGCTGGGAGTAGCGCGGACGCTGGTCATTGACGCTGATGTCAAAGCTGTAGTCGAGCGTCAGCGTCTCAGCCGGCTCGGCACGCAACTGGAAGAGACCGCTGCGGCTGTCATAGTTCCAGAAATCATCCCCCGATCCCGTCCCGGCGGTCTGCGCCACATTGTCCACAAAGCCGTCGCGTCTGGCGATCTGGCCGGACAGCTTTGCGCTGAAGATGCCGAACTGAGGCAGGTCAAGGCTCGCCTTGGCACGGCGATAATCGTAGTTGCCATACGAGACCTCGGCACGGCCGCCAAGTTCCCCGCTGGGCTTGCGCGTAATGACGTTGATGGCACCCGACAGGGTGTTGCGCCCGTAGAGCGTCCCTTGAGGGCCGCGCAGGACTTCCACCCGTTCGATGTCGGCAATGTCGAAGAGCGAGCCCTGGGACTTGGCGATGTAGACGCCGTCGACATAAAGGCCGGCGGACGGCTCATAGAACAGGGCCACGTTCACCTGGACGCCGCCGCGGATGGTGATCACCGAACTGGTGGTGCTCGGGCCGTTGGTCTCGATCTTGACATTGGGGACAAGCCCGGACACCCGGTCGATCGAGGTCATGTCCCGCGACTGGACAAAGTCGCTGGTCATCGCCGTGATGGCAATCGGGACATCCTGAAGATTCTCTTCCCGCTTCTGTGCTGTGACGATGATGTCACCAAGGCCCGTGGCGTCTTGCTGTTCCTGGCCAGCGGCCGGCATGGCAATGACAGCCGCTGTTGCCGCCAGCAGGCTTGCTCTGAACCGGAGCATAAGCCTTCCTCCCCCATGTTTTATAACTTAACTTAACTGTTCAGTTTTGATATGAGCAGTCCTTCGGCGCTGTCAACGGCATTGGGCTTGGTATTCGCGTTTGAAACGGGGGGGCGGTCTGGGGTAGACCCACGAGGCCATGCAGCTCGCGGCATTGATCAGGATCGGAAGATGACAACGGATACGGGCACATCCCGTCGGCGCGGCGGGCGCCCGAGGCGAGAAGATGCGGAGCGACGGATCCTGCACCTGCTGGATACGGCCGCGGGCATTTTCATTCGGGACGGCTATGCAGGCGCATCCATAGACCGAATTGCGGCAGAGGCAGGTGTCGGCAAGCCGACGATCTACACCCGCTTTGAAAGCAAGGCCAATCTGCTCAAATGCGTCATCGAGCATATGCTCAACAACCGCCTCGTGGCGATTGACGACCAGATCGCCTCGCGCACAGCCGTGGGCGCCCTCAAGGAGCAGCTGGCCAACATTCTCACCGCATCAGTCGAACCAGCGTTTCTTGGGATATTCCGACTGTTCCTGACGGAGGCCAGCAAATTCCCGGAGATTTTCGCGGCCTTTTATGCAACGACCGAACAGCAGTCCAAGCAGCTGCTGCTCAAGCAACTGGCCCGTTATCCCGAATTCGGATCAACGAGGCTGCCGCATGATGAAATCGCCGGCCTGCTTCTTGGGATGGCAAGCTCCGTGGTCATGATGGCCTCTGTACAGCCCGGGTTGCGGGACATGCTCTCGCCAGAGGCTGAGGCAAACCGCATCGTGGATGTGGTTCTGTATGGCGCGCTCGCACGCCGAGACGTCAGGTCCAAGGCCTAACGGGGCATGCTCGCTTCTGCTCAGTTCCATGGGGCAGGCGTTGAGACGTCTCGCCCCGGCGCCCGACAGCCAAGGCAAACGGGCAGTGTGCTATCAGCAGTCGACAAAAATCGACCCATAGATGCCTGGAGAGGCAAGGCCAATTGCCAAAAGGCGGTGGTCAAGCTCTTGGGCGCTGAAAGCGGTAAGCGCTGCCCCGTGGCCCCATCACAAGTTATTTAAGGGCGCTTATCTTAGCCCTCTCGTTATTTAAGTAAAAGGCAAATTGCTTAAATAACGATGCGGTGCCATAAAATGGGCATGACTGAACCAGATCCCAACCCCCGGATGGGTCGTTTTGTCGAGACTCCTGTCGCCGGCGAATTCGTGCGGGCATTCGTGCCTCCGCCTCTGCCGCCTCAACCGCCGGTCGACGTGCTTGCGCTGCTGGAGCGGCTGAGTCTGGCGGAACGGGCCCTCGGGCGACTGGACGGCATTACCATGCTGCTTCCGCGTCAGGAGCTTTTTCTTTACATGTATGCAAGGAAAGAGGCGGTTCTCTCATCCCAGATAGAAGGTACGCAATCGACCCTCTCTGACTTGCTTCGCTTCGAGACCGAGGCAGTGGCGGGCCAACCAATGGACGATATCCGCGAGGTATCGAATTACGTTGACGCCATGATGCATGGCTTGGAGCGGCTGGAAGAACTGCCCCTGTCATTAAGTCTTATCCGGGAGATGCACGAGCGGCTGCTGCAAAGTGGGCGCGGCGGAACGAAAAATCCAGGAGAGTTTCGGCGCTCACAGAACTGGATTGGGGGCACGCGCCCAGGCAATGCGTTGTTTGTACCGCCGCCCCTGACCGAAATGAATGATTGCCTCGATGCGCTAGAGCGCTTTATGCATGAAGACCAATCGCGCTTGCCGGCGCTCATTAAGGCCGGTCTTCTGCACGTCCAGTTCGAGACCATCCACCCGTTTCTAAACGGCAATGGCAGGATCGGCCGCTTGCTGGTCACGCTGTATCTCTGTGTGAACGGCGTTCTGCGCAAACCGCTGCTTTATCTGAGCCTCTACTTCAAAACCCATCGCTCGGAGTATTATCGACTGCTTCAGGGGGTGCGCGAGCATGGTGCATGGGAAGCCTGGCTCGACTTCTTTCTCGCGGGCGTTGCCGATACCGCCAATCAGGCATTCGACGCTGCAACTCGGATTGTCGGCTTATTCAAGGAAGATCGCGAACGCATCACGGCAGAGAGTGATCGGGCGGGTTCGGCGCTACGGATCCATGATTTGTTTCAGCAAAATCCTTTTCTGACAGCCAATCAGCTCGTTCAGAAAACGGGCCTCTCTGCCCCGACGGTCAATGCAGCGCTCGCTGACCTGGAACGGTTGAGCATTGTTGCAGAAATAACCGGTCGCAAACGGGGGCGCGTTTTCAGCTACCGGCGATATCTTGCCATCCTGGGCGAAGGTACTGACCCGCTTGCGACTGCCGAATGACCGCAGCGTGTCGATGCTCCGCGTCATACGGAAGATTTCGACCAAAACTTAACAGTCTGCTGAAAAAGACAATGTTTTTGCCAGTTTGATGGCGGGGATCAGACTTTACGGCCTCAATTCGCGCCGATCTCCGTCTGGATGGGTCTGCTGGACCATCCTGAGATGCCGGCGGCGGCTTTATCGGGCCGCCTCGAGGAGCTTGGGCAGCCTGATGAGATTGTAGGCAATCATGCGGAAGGTAAAGGCGGCCTCTGCCCGGCCGAGGCGACTGACCTTGAGCTTGGCCATGCCGCCGACGGCTTCCTTGATGCGTTTTCGCGCCCGCATGAGGTGGTCTCGCTTGGCTGGACAGTTTGACGGTTGGGTTAAGCTCATCCCCGTCGATGTTCAGGCCGCCAATCCGATGGATCGCTGCACCGACAGGCCTCTGCCGGGGTTCGCCCGGCCAGGCCAGAGTTCAGGCGCTTGGAATCATAACAGGAGACCCACCGGGCAAGCCCAGCCCTGAGTTCGGACCCGAAAGGCTTTGGGCAAAGAGGCAGGCGCTAGAGGACGCGGGCACGTCTGCCAGCATTGCGCGCACGCGCCCGTCTGATGTCTGTCCCTCCGGCTCCAGCCATTCGGCCAGACATCTTCGCCCGCCCGCGTCCCGAATAGAGCCTTGCAGCCGCGGCAGAATCATATAGCATGCTATAAGTTTCTCGGTTGCTTGGGAGTGGACCTCATTTTCGGGACAGGAGACACAAGATGCCGCGTGCCATTGCGCAGAACGATGTAGAGGCGATTCTGAAGCGGTATCGCAGCGAGCGTGACAAGCGGCTCAATGCCAAGGGCAACGCCCAGTACGCAGACGCCGTGGGGGCGCTCAGCCGTTTCAGCGGCACCGATCCCTATGCGGCGGACCGGGCGGGGCGCGACCCCATCTGCGCGGATGTGGAGGTCCTGATCGTTGGCGGCGGTTTTGGGGGGCTGATGGCCGCAGCCCGCCTCAAGGAGGTCGGGGTCACCGATATCCGGATCATCGATGCTGCCGCTGATTTCGGCGGCACCTGGTACTGGAACCGCTATCCCGGCGTGCAGTGCGATATTGAATCCTACGCCTACCTGCCGCTGCTGGAGGAGACGGGCTATGTGCCCCGGCACCGCTACGCCTTTGGCGACGAAATCCTCGCCTACAGTCAGCTGCTTGGCCGGGAATACGACCTTTATGGCAAGGCCTGCTTCCAGACAAAGGTGCTTGATGTCACATGGGATGAGGCGCGGGCGCGATGGCTGGTGTCGACGGATCGGGGGGACCGCTTTGCCGCCCGCTTCTTCCTGATGGCTGCGAGCCGCACCACTCGTCTCAAACTTCCAGGCATTCCTGGCATCGAGAAATTCAAGGGGCACAGTTTCCACACCAGCCGCTGGGATTATGCCTACACCGGCGGCGGGATCAACGAGGATCTCGACCGGCTCTCGGACAAGAGAGTGGCCGTCATCGGAACCGGTGCAACCGCCGTCCAGCTGATCCCGCGCGTGGCCCAAACGGCCGGTCAGCTCTACGTGTTCCAGCGGACGCCGTCATCGGTAGGCGAGCGCTACAATCGGGAAACCGACGTTGAATGGTACAAGGCGCAGCCGCCAGGCTGGCAGGAGAGGCGCCGAGCCCAGTTCATAGACGCAACCTCGGGCGCAGGCGACGACAGCGAGATCCGCGACGGCTGGACGGAAATGGGGAAAATATTGTGGGATACCCGGCCCGCCCATCCGGAAACCCCCGAAGAGATAGCCAAGCGCGCAATCCTGGCCGATATCGAGGTCATGAATGCCCGGCGGGCCCGGATCGATGCCATCGTTGCTGATCACGCCACCGCCGAGAAGCTGAAGCCATGGTATAACCTCTTCTGCAAGCGGCCGACCTTCAATGACGAATTCCTGCCGGCCTTTAATCGGTCGAACGTCGAATTGGTGGACGTCAGCGGCGACAATCCGATCACCGAAATCACGGAGAGATCCATCATCGTTGGTGATCAGGAGTATCCTGTCGATCTCATCATCTACGCCACCGGCTTCCAGATCATCGGATCGCTGGAGCAGCGCATTGAATTTCCAATCACCGGGCGCGGCGGGGTAACGCTGCAGCAACACTGGGCGCAGGGACTTCGCACGCTGCACGGCCTGACGGCCCATAATTTCCCGAACTGGTTCTATATCGGTCAAGGCCAGAACGCGATCGCGGCGAACTATACCGCCACGGTTGATGATCAGGCCAAGCATCTTGCCTATATCATCTCGGCGGTTCGCGCACGCGGCCTTGCAGTTCTCGAGCCGACCGCAGAGGCGGAGCAGGCGTGGATCGACGAGATCGCCCGCGCGCGCGACGCTGCATTGCGATCGCCCGGCTTCTACGAAGACTGCACGCCGGGCTATTACAACAACGAAGGCCAAGGCGGTGTCTCGCTCTGGAATGAGGCCTA
>NZ_DATBUP010000268.1:0-36217 GCF_036515995.1 Pedomonas sp.
AAGGATCGTAATGCACCGGCCAGGCCAGAATACCGTCCGCCCGCGCCCGATCTGCGATTGCCTCCACCGCCGCTTCGCTGTCCAGCGCAATGCCAAGATGGGAAAAGTCGCCCGAGGACTGCGCCGGCCGTGATCCGCCCGGCAGGATGACGATGACGAAATCCCGCTCCTGCCCTTCGCCCGCCATCCAGTAGATGGTGCTGTCCCCTCCATGAGACGGGCGCTCGTGCACTACGCTCAGGCCGCAGTAATCTTCATAGAAGGCGCGGCTGACCTCTACATCCCGGACATGCAGCGCCACGTGGGTGAGCTTGCTCGACATGCCAACAATGTAACCCAAACCCGCGCCCGTGCCAGAGGCAACGGGCCGGGGCGGGAATAATAGCCGTATATTCGCCTGTTGGCCTTGCGGCCTAGTCGTTCTCGTGACCCAGGATGGCCGCCAGCAGCTTGGGATCGCCGCAGGCGATCACCTTGCCATCGCTCTGGGCGGTCAGTTCGTTACCCTGCCAGTCGCGCATCAGGCCACCCGCGCCCTCCACCACCGGCACCAGCGCCGCGAAGTCGTAAAGCTGCAGGTTGGATTCGATCACGATGTCGATGAAACCCGAGGCTAGGAGGCCGTAGTTATAGCAGTCTCCGCCCCACAGGGTCGCGCGGGCCTGCTTGCGGAACGTCTCGAACACCGCCAGTTCGTCCGGCTTCAGCAGCTCGGGCGCGGTCGTCGCCAGCACGGCCGAGGTCAGGTCGGGGCACGGGCGCGTCGTCGTCGGCGCATTGTTGAACCAGGTGATCTGGCCCTTGACGCCAATCCAGCGGTCGCCCGTGATCGGCTGGTCGATGATGCCCACAACCGGCACGCCCTGATACAGCAGGGCGATCAGCGTACCGAAAATGGGCCGCCCGGTCATGAACGACTTGGTGCCGTCGATGGGATCCAGCACCCACACCCAGTCGGCAGTCTCCCGCTCGTTGCCGTATTCCTCACCGATGATCCCGTCCTGCGGGCGATGCTGGTTGATCAGCGCGCGCATGGCGGCCTCGGCCTCGCGATCGGCCACGGTTACCGGAGAGGCATCCGCCTTGATGTCGATGTCGATGGGCGCGCGGTAGTAGCGACGCAGCACCGGCCGCGCCGCATCCGCCAGCTGCACGGCAAAATCCACGATGTCCTGCGGAACCAGCACGATGGGATCTGACACGCCTCTCTGCCCCTTTTGCTTCGCAAATATTCGGTTTCATTTCATGACAGGCCCGCAACCGTCAAGCGCGGCGGGCCAGGTCATCGGCACAAAGCCTCGGCAACATAGCGAGGGCCGTGCCCGCACGCGGCGAACACGGCCCTCGGCAAGTCCAGACGCCTGAGCGTCAGGCGCGGCTTATGCCTCGCCGAACACGCGGCGGAAAATGGTGTCCACGTGCTTCAGGTGGTAGCCAAGGTCGAACAGCTCTTCCAGCTGCTCGGTCGAGAGCTTCTCGGTGACCGTGGCATCTTCCTTTAGCAGGTCCAGCAGCTGCAGCTGACCGTCCGATTCCCACACCCGCATCGCGTTGCGCTGCACCAGGCGGTAGGAGTCCTCGCGAGAGACGCCGGCCTGCGTCAGGGCCAGCAGCACGCGCTGCGAGTGGACGAGGCCGCCCATCTTGTTCAGGTTCTTCAGCATCCGCTCCGGATAGACGACCAGCTTGTCGATAACGCCGGTCAGGCGGGCCAGGGCGAAGTCGAGGGTGATGGTCGCATCCGGGCCGATGTAGCGCTCGACCGAGGAGTGCGAGATGTCGCGCTCGTGCCACAGGGCCACGTTCTCCATCGCCGGAAAGGCATAGGAGCGCACCATGCGGGCAAGGCCGGTCAGGTTCTCGGTCAGAACCGGGTTGCGCTTGTGCGGCATGGCCGACGAGCCCTTCTGGCCCGGCGAGAAATACTCTTCCGCTTCCAGCACTTCGGTGCGCTGGAGGTGGCGCACTTCAACGGCCACGCGCTCGATGGACGAGGCGATGACGGCCAGCGTCGCAAAGAACATGGCGTGACGGTCACGCGGAATGACCTGCGTGGAGACGGGCTCCGGCTCCAGGCCCAGCTTCTTGGCCACGTGCTCTTCAACGCGCGGATCGATGTTGGCGAAGGTGCCGACGGCGCCCGAGATCGCGCAGGTGGCGATTTCCTTGCGGGCTGCGATCAGACGGTCCTTGCAGCGAGAGAACTCGGCATAGGCTTCGGCCATCTTGAGGCCAAAGGTCACCGGCTCGGCGTGAATGCCGTGCGAGCGGCCGATGCACGGGGTCATCTTGTACTCGAAGGCGCGGCGCTTGATGGCGGCCAGCAGTTCATCGAGGTCGCGCAGCAGGATATCGGACGCGCGTACCAGCTGCACGTTGAGGCAGGTGTCCAGCACGTCGGACGAGGTCATGCCCTGGTGAACGAAGCGGGCTTCCGGCCCCACGTACTCAGCCAGCGAGGTCAGGAAGGCGATGACGTCGTGCTTCACCTCGCGCTCGATCTCGTCGATGCGCTCGATGTCGAAGTTGCCGCGCTCCCACCCCGCCTTGGCGGCTTCGGCCGGAATGACGCCCAGATCGGCCAGCGCGTCGCAGGCATGGGCTTCGATTTCGAACCAGATGCGGAACCGGGATTCAGGTTCCCACAGCTTGGTCATTTCAGGACGCGCGTAGCGAGGGATCATGGCAACTCTCTTCCGGATGACGGGAAAACTCGCCCGCTGCCTATCAGAGCAGGCCCGGCACGGCAAGCCGCAGCCGCGTGCGCCCATGGGTTCGGAAACCGGGGCCGGCGCCCCTTGCACCAAAGAAAAATCAATTTCCCTGTCGGTTCCCCTTGCCAGCGCCCTTCAACTCGGTATATAGCGCCGCTTCCAGGCTCTGCTGGCAACAGCATGCGGAGAGGTGGCCGAGTGGTCGAAGGCGCTCGCCTGGAAAGTGAGTATACGTCAAAAGCGTATCGAGGGTTCGAATCCCTCCCTCTCCGCCAGTTTTTCCCGATGCCAGTCATCACACTCGCCGCTGCAGGCGCTACCCCTCTGAGCGGCCGGCTTTCTTCCGGACTGCCCCCGAGATGATCTACATTCTGACAGTGCTCACCGCCGCAAACCTGTGGACCATGCTGCGCTTCTGGCAGGATAAGGCCCGCGCCCGCAACGGGCAGCGCCGCGTTCCCGAATCCGCCCTGCTCGGCCTCGCCTTCATCGGCGGCACGCCCGGCGCATACCTCGCCAGGCATCTCTTCCGGCACAAAACCCGCAAGCAACCCTTCTCCACCTATCTGACGCTCATCGCGGTCCTTCAGCTCGGTGCAATTGCCGGGCTGGTCTGGGCCCAAATGCCAAATAACTGACGCTCTTCTCGCCCTGCGACAACGAGGGGAGAAACGCCTAAGCGGCACCTTGCCATGCCTCTCTGGCTTGTGCAGGAATCGCGCGGCGTGAAACAGGTCCGGCGCAGAGTCGGTTGCGTATGAAGGGGCGGTGTTGTGTCAGCAAGGCAGGATAACGAGTTCAGGCAGGGCTGGCCCCTTATTCTGGCGGCCATGGTCGGCATCGGTCTAGGCCTCGGATCCATCCCCTTCTATTCCCTTGGCGTGTTCGCCCCTGAACTGGTGCGGGACTTCGGCTGGACCTACGCCGAGGTGATGGGCGGCTTCACCGTGATGACGCTAGTCACCGCCGTCACAGGCCCGCTGGCGGGCATCCTGGCAGACCGGTTCGGCGTGCGGCCGGTCGCAATTGGCACCCTCGTGCTGTTCAGCCTCGGCTTCATGAGCTTCGCGCTGATGAACGGGTCGCTAACGCTCTACTTCCTTGTCTGGGCGCTTGTGGCCGCCGTCGGCGCGGGTACCCTGCCCGCCACATGGACGCGCGGCGTCGCAGGCGCCTTCCAGCGCCGCCGAGGCATCGCGCTCGGCCTGTCGCTGGTCGGCTCCGGCTTGTTCGCCATCATCGCCAAGCCGCTGGTTGCCGCCGCCATTACCAGCGTCGGCTGGCGCGGCGCCTATATAGTGCTTGGCGCGTTGCCGCTGGTCATCGGCCTGCCCGTCGCACTACTCTACTTCAAGCCGAAGGGCAGCAGTCCCGCCGAGGCAAGCTCCAGCGCTCCAGAGCAGCAGGACGGCCTTCTGCTCGGCGAGGCGCTGCGCGGGCGCAAGCTCTGGACAATCTTCGGCTCCTTCAGCCTCGTCGCCTTCGCCATCGGTAGCCCGATCCCGCATATGCAGAATATTCTGACCCAAGGCGGCATGTCGGCGGCCGACATTCTCCAGCTCCTGCCCATGATCGGTTTCGGCGTCATCGGCGGGCGGCTGCTGGGCGGCGCGCTGATTGACCGCTTCTGGGCGCCCGGCGTCGCTGCCGTGCTACTGATGTTCCCGGCCGCGGCCTGCCTGCTGCTGACGGGCGAGATCAGCTATGTCACCGCCGCGGCAGCCATCGTCATGATCTCGCTGGCAGCCGGTATGGAGATTGACCTGATGGGCTACCTCATCGCCCGCTATTTCGGCATGCGCGCCTACTCCGGGCTGTTCGGCACCATCTACGTCGCCTTCATGCTCGGCGCGGGCTTCGGCCCGCTGCTGTTCGGCCACATGTTCGACACTCGAGGCAACTACGACGCCGTGCTGCTGGTGACCGCCGCGGCGCTGGTCATCGGCGCACTTTCTCTGTTGACCCTCGGGCGCTACCGGGATGCGTCTGCCAGCCACTAGCCGCAGTTTTCCGGGCGCGTCCAAAAAACATCAAGGCGCAGAGAGGATGTCTCTGCGCCTTGACAGTTTTAGACGGTCTGATTTTCAGGCGGGCTTATTAGCGTACCCGGCCTCGGCGGAAGAAGTTGACGATCGCGAGCAGGATGATCGCTCCGACGAAGGAAACGAGCAGTGCTCCGATCGAGAAATTACCTGATGTGATTGGCGCAACCCCAAGAAGAGGGGAAAGCAGAAGTCCTGCCAGCAGCGCGCCGACAATACCTACGACGATGTTCAGAAGAATGCCTTGCTGGGCATCAGTGCCCATGACCTTGCTGGCGAGCCAGCCAAGAATACCACCAACGATGATGATCAGCAGCCATGTCATCTGCAGGTCCTCCCCTTGCTGTGCCGGCTAGTTCCGGCGTTTCGGTCTAGACCGTGTTAGTTTCGAAACGCATCAGCTTAACCGCCGTTCCTCACCCCCTATCTCAACAGGGTAAGAGTTGTTTCTCTTCTCTAAGAATACGCTTCGGAACCGCCTGTTTCACCCATCGTTCAAAAAATATTAGGGCGCGGCACGCCCCGGCGACAAATAAGCGGCCGACGAATAAGCGGCGCCTATTGCCAGTCCGCCCTCTTCCAGAAACTCACGACAGGCACACAGGTCCATGAGCGGCAACAAACACCCTAAATCCACACCCGAAAACCGCCCGACGCAGGACGATTTGGAGCGCAATCCGGGTATCGGCCAATCCAAGGGCAGCTTTGCCACTGGCGAGGACCCCGAGATCCTCGAAGGTGAGAACACCTACGAGGGCGATACCGACAACGAGGCCTCGCCGCTGGGCGGCGTCAGCAACAACAAGCAGCGGGAAAACAGATAGGGGAGAAGCCTGACGGCTCCTCCCCCGTATAAGGTTCATCCAAGCTGAATGCGGCGGAGCAAGCGGGCAATTCGGCCCAAGGCCTGCGCCTGTTTCCGCCTGCCGTTCAGCTCATCTGCCGCAGGATCGGGCGGATCCGGTCAAGCAGCTCGGCCGACAGGTTGGGTTGACGCATCCGGCACACCTGCTCCAACGCCAGCTTCAGACCGTCCGGCAACGCCTTGTCCGGGCACTCCGTCGCTATACTGACAAGTGCATGAGCCAGATCCAGCAGTTCGCTCCCCTGTGCGGGCGCTTTTTGCGAAACATGTGAAAAGTTATGCTGATCCACTGTCATAGTCCTTCCCCCCGTATTGCAACGCTCGACCCGGCCATTCAGTTCCATGGGCAGAACGGATCGGCAGGCAGAAAGGTCACGAGCCGCAACTAGAGACGCCCGGCCTCATACTCGGCGCAGGAAATGCCGAACTGGGACAGGGCTTCTTCAAGATAATCCGGCAGCATGGGCATACCCATTAAATACTCTGCCGTGGACGCTGTGTGCCGCGCTGTCAGGGCGTCGCTGCGCAGCTTCTCCCAGTTATCGGCGGTTTCATCGCCGCGTCCCAGCCATGCCAAAGCAACAAGATCAATCTTTTCATCGTCGTTCAGGGAGTCGATGATATCGGCCAGCTCCACCTCCGAAGGGTCGTCGGTATGATCCTCGAGTACCGAGGACATGGCATCATCGCTGGCGTTGGAGCCGGGGTCCGGAATGGTGACAACATCCTTTCCCATATACTCGCGCGCCTTGACGATGATGAAACACACCTTCTCGGAGGAAATGAGAGTAGCAGGCCGTTCAGCCATCTCCGGAACTCCCCGTGTCTGGAATACATCTGTGTGGAAACCACTAGCACTGGAACCTGTTTCCGCGTTGGGCTGCGGAAATGACAGGAGAGCTCACGCCGCCCTGCTTCACATCAACGCACAAGCAGCTTGACCGATGCACCGCCCCCGGCGGACCCCCTCAAAATCGGCACGCCCCGGCAGCCGCGCCAGTGCCGCAAGCAGGCAGCAAAAAAGGGGCGCAGCAAGCCACTGCGCCCCTTCAGGGGTCTTTCTCGCAATCCGCCCCCCCATCAGGCAGGGGCGGGAACACTCAGGCGGCCTGTACTGCCGCTGCCTTCCCTTTGCGGCCGGCTGCGATCTTGGCCTCGGCCAAGCGATCGGCCACGGCAGCGGTCGCCATACCGTCACGGTCGGCCTCGGTGAAGATCTGGGTCAGGCGGTCGTCAATGGCTTCCACCTTGGCAATCACGCGGCTCTGCTCGAAATCGTTCAGGATCTCGTGGGAAACTGCAATGATTCCGCCCGCGTTGATGACGTAATCTGGCGCGTAGAGAATGCCGCGCTCGCGCAGATGCTCACCGTCCTGGGCGGTGGCAAGCTGGTTGTTGGCAGCGCCCGCCACCACCGGCACGTTCAGGGCCGGAATGGTCTTGGCGTTCAGCACCGCGCCCAGCGCACAGGGCGCGAGCACATCAGCTTCAACCGACAGGATGTCCTCAAGGCTTGCCGCCTTTGCGCCGTAAGCGGACACGGCCGCCGCCACGCGATCCTCGGAAATGTCGGTAACGATCAGCTTCGCGCCGTCCCGATGCAGCAGGCCGCAGAGGTTGCGGCCGACGTTACCCAGGCCCTGCACCGCAACGGTCACGCCCTCCAGCGAAGCCTTGCCCAGCTTGTGACGCACTGAAGCGCGGATGCCGTGGTACACACCAAGCGCAGTATACGGGCTCGGATCGCCACCCTTGGTCGGATCTGAGCTCAGGCCGCTGACGTGCGGCGTAACGGAGCGGATGGTCAGCATGTCGGCCACGCTGGTGCCCACGTCTTCCGCCGTGATGTAACGGCCACCAAGACTGTCGATCGCCCGGCCGAACGCCTGCAGCAGAGCCTGACGATCGAAATTGCCTTCCGGCGCCATGATGACGGACTTGCCGCCGCCCAACGGCAGGTCAGCCATGGCATTCTTGTGAGACATGCCCTTGGACAGGCGCAGCGCATCGCGCGCGGCTTCCTCGTCGCTGCCGTACTTCCACATACGGCAACCGCCGACGGCAGGCCCAAGAACCGTTGAGTGGACGGCGATGATCGCCTTGAGACCCGTTTCGGCATCGCGCGCAAAGACAACCAGTTCGTGGTCGCTGAAATCAACGGCGGAGAAAACCGACATTGCTGTACTCCATCCCATGCTTTTTGGCCTGTGCCTTTTGGTTCCGGCCTGTTGTGTTTCGCCAGCCCGTGCCGTGTCCGCAAACGGGGCTTCAGGCGGGTCGCCGGGGGAGCAGTTGCGTGACACCCTCCCCGGCGTCTTTCGCTTCCGGCCGTTCCCAGCTTCACCATATTACTGCCGGAGACGTTGAATTCCATTGCGATATCTGTTGTCTCAGCATGATACTGAGCATAGTCTCTGCTTACCTGAAGCGTAAAAGCAGAATTTATGCGCGACAAATTGGATGCCATCGACCGCCGCATTCTTCACATCATGCAGGAGGATGGCGGACTCTCCGTCGCACAGATTGCCGAGCATGTCGGTCTCTCTCACGCCCCCTGCTGGCGACGGATCCAGCGGCTCGAAAAGGAAGGCGCCATCAAGAAGCGCATCGCCATCCTCGATCGGGAGGTGGTGGGGTTCGATGCCATGGTATTTGTCCTGGTGAAACTGACCGCCCAGGGCCGTGCCCAGTTAGCGGAGTTCTCCGAGGCCGTGCAGCGCTTCCCCGAAGTACAGGACTGCCACGTGCTGCTGGGCGAGGTGGATTTCATCCTTCGCATCGTCACCCGCGACATCAAGGCCTACGAGCGGTTCTTCTACAATCACCTCTCCAAGCTTCCCGGCGTGCAGGAAATCCGCTCGTCCATGGTGCTGACGGAGGTGAAACAGACCCACACTCTGCCGATCCTGAGCGAGGGGTGAGCGTGGGAGGGTTGGCCAATGAGGCACAGAGGACGCCCCCCCGCGCAACGAGACTTCAAGACAAAATCAGCCCGCCCAGTTTTCCAGATGGCTTACAAAGGCCGAGAGCCACTTGTTGGTCTGAAAGCCGTCGAGCACGCGGTGGTCGATGGTGAGGCTGACGTAAGCCATGGGGCGGATAACCATAGCGTCGGTGCCATCGATCTCGCGTACCACAACTCGTTTCTCCAGCTTGCCGATGCCGAGGATAGCCGACTGGGGCTGATTGATGATGATCGGCGCCGCCAAGAGACTGCCGCTGGTGCCATGGTTAGAGATGGTGAAGGTACCGCCCTGTACGTCGGCAGGCTTTAACCCGTTGGCGCGGGCGCGCTGCTTGATGTCCTCAAGGCGTCTGGCGATACCGAGCAGGTTAAGCTCCTGCGCCTTGTGAACGACGGGCACGATAAGCCCCTTGTCCTCCAGCGCAGTGCCGATGCCGATGTTAATGTCAGAGTACACCTCCAGTCCATGATTATGGAACCGGCTGTTCACCTGCGGCACAGCGCGCATTGCGGCAACGCTGGCCGCGATGAAATACGCGGTGAGCGTCAGGTCCGCCCCCTGGGACTGATACTCTGCGCGGCGTTTCTGCCGATCCGCCAGCACGCGGGTCAGATCCATTTCAAACAGCGCCGTCACATGCGGGGCAGTTGCCACGGAGCGCACCATGTGCTCGGCAATGGAGCGACGCATCGAGTCGTGCGGAATGATTTGGCTCGCACTCGCAGCGCCTGCCATGGGAGCCACAGTGGGTTGCGGCACAGGCTGGGGACGAATCTCTGATACCGGCGGCTGCACGTTCGGCTGCTGAACTCGCGGCTGCGGCGCTTCCTCTTCGGCAGGCTGACGCTCGATATAGACAAGCACGTCTTCACGCGTGATACGCCCCCCGCGCCCGGTGCCGGAGATGCGAGCGGGATCGAGCCGGTGAGTTTGCAGCAGGCGGCGCACGGAGGGGCTCAGGCGATCCTCATGGCCATTGGCAAGCAGTGGGGCGGCGTTCGCTTCGTCGGGTCCGCGCGCCGGATCGTCGGCAACATCGCCTTCCGGATCTGTTGCACCTGCATCCTCGCCCATGTGGGTTTCGACGTGCGTCTCGACCCCTACAATGCGAATCGCACCCAGTCGCTGGCCCGGCCCGATGGCATCGCCCGCCTTAGCTTCCACCTCTTCCAGAACGCCAGCCGCCGGCGAATTGATCTCCAGCGTTACCTTGTCGGTTTCCAGCTCGGCCAACGCCTCATCCTCGGCAACTGTATCACCGGGGCTCTTCATCCAACGGATCAGCGACATCCGAGTGCCGTCCGGCTGATCGGTCGGCGCAAGAATTTCAACGACGGAGCCCGACATTCTCACTTCCCCCCAGCCTCTTTCCTGTTTCTCGTCACTTCTAGAAACGCAGCAGCTCGTCGATCTTTGCTGCGATGCACTCTGCACTCGGCACGGCAGCGTTCAGCAGCACCGGATTATGCGGGCTTGGAATATCCGGCATCGTCAGCCGCTCCAGCGGTGCATCCAGATCAAGGAAACACTCCTTCCCGATGACAGCGAGAATTTCCGCACCGAAGCCGGCCGTGCCGTTATCCTCATGCACCACAAGGCAGCGATGGGTGCGGCGCACGGAGGCGATAACCGCCTCGCTGTCCCACGGACTGAGCGTGCGCAGGTCTATTACTTCAACGCTCCGGCCAGTTTCCTGCGCAGTCCTTTCGGCCGCCTGCTCGCAGCGCTCCACCATTGCACCCCAGGTGACGACGGTAATGTCGCCTCCCTCGCGCACGGTTTTCGCCTTGCCGAACGGCAGCACATAATCATCTCCGGGCCACGGACGGCGCGCCCAGCCGTGGTCGAGCATGGCGCGGTGCTCGAAGAAGATCACCGGATCATTGCCACGCAGGCTGGCGCGCAGCAGGCCAACCGCATCCTCGGCGTTGGAAGGTACCGCGACACGCCAGCCGATGGCATGGACGAACTGCACCTCATTGGTCTGGCTGTGCCACGGGTCGCCGCACTTGAAGAAGCCGCCCGGCATGCGCACCACCATGGGCGCGGCGAAGCGGTTGTGCGTGCGCCAGCGCAGCGTGCCGCAATCATTCAGCTGCTCGCAGGCAGGGTCCGCGTATTTGCGGAACTGGATTTCCGGCACCGGCATCAGTCCGGCCAGCGCCATACCGACAGCGCGACCGATGATACCCTCTTCCGACAGACTGGTGTCGAACACACGGGCCTCGCCGAACTTCGCCTGCAAGCCGGTGGTGACTGAATGAACACCGCCCTTGGGACCGACGTCTTCACCGAACACCAACATTTTCGGGTTCACGCCCAGCTCCTGCTCCAGCGTGCGGCGGATGGCGGCGGCCATGTTGATGCGCGGGCCGGAGGGCTCGGGCTGGGCCGAGCCGCGCGGCAGGGTGTGGCCTTCGGCAGCAAGGCCGCCCTTTTTCTGCACCGCCTTTATGCCATGCGGGCCGTCCTCGCTGAACACGTGGCGAGTAAGGTTCTTCGGATCGGGCAGCGGGCGGGCAAGCGCAGCTTCAAGCGCTGCATCCACATCCCGTTGCGCGTCGGTACCAATGCTCGCCCACACCTCGTCCGTAAAAACATCCGGGACGAGATAATTCTTCAGCCGGGGCAGCGGATCGCGGGCGTTCTCCTCTGAGATTTCGGCCTCGGACTTGTAGCCTTGCGTGTCCTGTGCCGAATGACCGGACAGACGCGGCACTGTCAGGCGCAACAAAGCGGGGGCTCGCTGCTTGCGCACGAACTCGGTTGCTTCCTGCGTCAGCCGCGCGGCCTCGGCAGGGTCGGTGCCATCGCCCTCAAAAATGGTCAGCCCCTGAAAAGAGGCAAGGTTCGCGGCGATATTCCCACCCGGCGTCTGAAAACTGGAGCGCACGGAAATGCCGAAGCCATTGTCCTCCACATAGAACAGCATGGGCAGCTGCTGTGTAGTGGCGATGGTAAGCGCCGCCCAGAATCCATTGGTGGCAACAGATGCGTCTCCGCCCAACGCCAAGCTGATCGCGCCTTCATAATCCGTTTCGTCCAGCACGGTCCGTCGGTATTCGATCGCCTGCGCCCAACCGACAGCCGGAGTGTATTGCGCGCCAACGCCGCCGCACATGGGCAGCGCGCTGGGGCCGTTCGCATTGGGGAAATTGAAGACAACGCCAATATCGCGGCCATCGCTGTATCCGCCTGCACGGGCGAGCGGACCAGCCATCGCTTCCTCCAGCGGTACGCCGATCGAGAGCAGTATGGGCCGGGAGCGGTAGTAACCGCAGACGGCGTCATGCCGGTGAGTCAGGTTTTGGCCGAGCAGAATCTGGGCAAGGTCATGGCCGCGTGCGGAGAACTGGTAGAGAACCTGCTTCTCCGGCACCAGTCGGGTCTCCTCCACCATGTCCATGTGGCGGGAGACGTGAAGCAGCCAGGCAACCCTGCGCCAGTCCGGCCGGATACGGGGCGATTGATCTCGGGAAGATGTTACCTGAGACGATGCTTCATGACGCGCCCGGGCCATTATCTCTTACCTCCCCCTCATGCTTTTTCTATGGGGAGCATTATGCGCCTCGCCCCGTGCGGTGTCCTTGCATTCGCCTTTACCCGAACGAGCGTTCGTGCAAGATTTCAGCGTGAAGCAAGCCGGGGATGCTCGATTATGGCGGACGACCTGGACAATTATGACTGGAAGCTGCTGCGTGCCCTGCAGAAGGATTCGCGGCTGAGCCACGTTCAGCTGTCAGATCAGGTGAATCTGTCCCCATCCCAGTGTGCAAGACGACTCCAGCGGCTCGAAGCGCTCGGCGTCATTCGCGGCTACACGATGGTGGTGGATCAGAAACGTGTCGGTCTTGGCCTGACCGCGTTGGTGCACGTCACTCTGGAACGACAGGCGGCGGCAACGGTGGAGCCGACACGCCGGGCCATTCTGGCCATGCCCGAGGTGGTGGAATGCCTGATGGTGACAGGCGACAACGATTATCAGCTGAAGGTAGTGGTGCGAGATCTTGAGGCGTTCTCGGCTTTCATAAACCAGAAGCTGATGAGCCTGCCGGGCTTGCAAACCATGCGTTCGAACATCGTGCTCGATCAGCTGAAGCCCTACGAAGGGCTACCGCTCGGATAGCCCCGCCTTGACGATGGAGAATCAGGCAGCGGCAGCGTCGCTCTCGTCGGCCCGCTCCAGGCCGGAAGCTCCAAGGTGCTTGATAAGCCCGAGAATATGCTTGCGGGTGCGCGGATCCTCGATGCGGGCAAAGCCTCGGACCAGTTCCAGTACTTCCCGGTGCACAGAGCGGGCGCTTCCCGTCTGCTCCGGCGCAAGCGACGGCAGTGAGGGGGCCGGCTGCTGCTTTTGGGCAGCCGTATTTCCGGACAGGAACTGCTCCACCGGAACCCCAAGAATCTCCGAGAGAATAATGAGCTTGCCCGCCGTCAGGCGGTTCGAACCATTCTCGTATTTTTGAATCTGCTGGAAGGTAACGCCAATGCGTTTGCCCAACTCGGTCTGGGTTAATCCGCTGGCCAGCCGCTGCGCCCGCACGCGGGCAGCAACCTCGCGGTCCAGCTTCAACTCCGTCTCCCGTGCCCGTTTTGTTTTCATTGCCATCCCCTTCATTATCGAGGCACTGCAAAGCGTCTGGCTGCGCTTTCTGACTGTTCGGCGTCGATAATGTCCGCAGTTAGATACAACTTCAAAGCTAATCTCGGGCACGCAGAACTGCCAAATTCGGTTGATTTAACTATCGGAGGTTGTATTTTTGAGTTGTTATGATTCTGCAACAACCATCGGCTGAACGAGTTATTACCCGCAAAGGGCGAAGCCATAGTGGAAACACAACCTTTTTGAGTGCGTCTGGAGGTAGATATCCGATTACTCCGGACATCTCCGCTCAACCCTTGGTCGCATTGCAATTCAGTGGGAGAGCCAAAATCGCCTGTTGTCGAAAAGCCATATTCGACTCTTTTTAGACGGATAGAGCCGCTACCTGCCAAGGGGATACACGACATAGAATAAATAGATTATACAATTTAGGAGCAAAACTGACGTGGGGTGTCAGTGTTGGCTTCCGAGTTTAGTACTGGGGTAATGTTGATTCGCACTGTCGCGTACTTTGTTGAAACGAGTCTTTTTCCGAGGGGCATAGTGAAAGAGGGACTCGATGGACAATGTGATCGCACTGCCGTTCGTCACCGTCACGAACAAGGATGACTCCGGTTTCATTCCTAGAATTCTGAATGCGCTCAGCGGACTGCCTGATGCCGAGCAGGAACGCATGGTCCGAATCTTCGAACTCATGGCGCTTTCAATGGAAATCGAACTGATGGAGCGGGGCAGCGACCCTCAGGGTCGCCGCTGACTGCTTTGAAACATCCGGGCAGTTCGCAGTAGCGGCCAGCTTCAGCGCTGGCCGAACTGCCACGCCACACTCACCCAGACTGCGCGGGGTGCTGCCAGCGTCAGGATGTCGTTGGCTGACCGGCCCGCCTCCACGGTTGCATCGAACAGATTCTGTCCGCGCACTTCCAGCCGCAGGCCGGGCCGCAGCATCACCCATGCCGCGCCATCTACCGTAAAGCTGTCGGAGAGGCTGCGGCTGTTCAGGTCGTCCTCATAGACTTGTCCCATGTACAGACCCGTTGCTGACAGGCTCCACTGCCCGCCTTGCGCGTACGAGGCCGCAAGCGAGGCCATGTGACGGGGCGACTGGGCCAGGCGCAGCCCCTCCAGCTCCGGGCTGGCAGCGAACCGGCGCACCTCGGCATCGGTAAAGGCATAGCTTCCCTCGAAGCGCCAATTGCCGAAAGCCAGATGCCCCCTCGCCTCTACGCCTTGCGAGCGCACCCGGTCGATGTTTTGGCGCTGGCGCAGCACGCCGCCCGCAGGCACGAACCCGGCTGTCGGGAACGTGCCGGGGCCAAAGCCCACCGTCACGTTGCCAACACCGTCGCGCACGGTGTTGTGGAACAGGGTCAGGTCCAGCCCCACCGCCTCGATCGGCTGGTAGCGCAGGCCCACCTCCACCCCTGCCAGCCGCTCGGGATCAAGATTCGGATTGGCCTCGGTAATATCATTGCCAACCCGGAAGGGACGGTACAACTCGTTCAGCGTCGGCACGCGAAAGCCGGTGTAGCCAGCTGCGCGCAACTCCACCGCCTGCCACGGCTTCCAGTTGGCGCCCAGGCGGCCACTGGCCTGCCAGTCGTGGCGGCTGGCGAAATCCTGCCGAAGCAGAGTGGAGCCGTCCGCCAGGTCCTGCTCCTCGCGGTATCCGTCCGACATGCGCCAGTGATCGAGTCGCGCCCCTCCGGTCAGGGTCACAGCCGGGCTCACCTCCCAGCTGTGCTCGGCATAGACGCCAGCAATCAGGGCATCGCCGCCCGCCTCGCGGTGACGGGTAAAATCGCCCTGCATGAAGCGGAAGAATTCCTTGGTCTTGCCTGTATTCCAGCGCGCATCAACGCCCAGCTGCAGCATCTGTCCCTCGGGCATGGGCGGGCGCACCTCCGCCTTTGCGCCAAGGCCAGTGGCGGGCACATCATATTGGTCAAGCGATGGGTTGGCGCTGTTCCGGTCAGCCGACACGGCGGCAAAGCCGCTGTCGAACCCGCGCACCTTAGCATAGGCCAGCAGATCCCATGTCCAGTCCTTGCGGGAGACGAAGCGCACGCTGGCATCCAGACCCTCGGAACTGTTGGGGGCAAAGACCACGCCGTTCACGTGCTTGTCGCCAAACCCGAGCACGCGGATGGACACCTCCTCGGTCTCGCCTACCGGCAGCGCCCCACGCGCCTCGACATGCCATGCCTGGGTGGAGGCTCTCACGTCAGCCGCGCCGCGCTGCTCCTTGGGCACGAGGTAAAACCCGTCGCTGTCCTCGAACTGGCCGGAGAGGCTGAGCACGCCCTTGCCCACCGGCGCCTGCACCGAGCTGGCGGCCAGCCAGCTGTCGAACGAGCCATACTCGGCCCGGGCGAAGCCTTGCAGGCGCGGCTCCAGCGGCTGGCTGCCAAGCTCGATGGTGCCTGCCAGCGCACCGGCGCCGAAGGCCCCTGCCCCACCGCCGCGCGTGATGCGGGCAAAGCTCAGACGCTCAGGCGACAGCGCCGCCCAGGGCACCCAGCCGCCGAACGGATCTTCCTGCGGCACACCATCCAGCAGCACTAGCGCCCGGCCCGCCGCGTTGCCGCCAAGCGCGCGCAGCGTTGCCCCTTGCGAGGTCGGATGCGTCGTGCGGCTGTCTGACCGGCGGAAGGTCTGGAAGCCGGCTGACTGTCGCAAAATATCATCCAACCGGTTCGGGCCTTCGCGTAAGAGATCGTCGCGGTCGAGCACTTCCGTGCTGTAGGTCTCGCTGCCCGGTGGCGTGGGCAGCGGATGGGCCAGCACCAGAATTTCCTCGGCCAGAGCAGGCGCAGCAAGGCTGGACGTCAAACCCCAGGCAAACACCAGCGCCGCCTGCCGCTTCCCCCGTCGTTTCGCCCAATCGTCTCGTTTCATCGCGACGCCCCCCACTTCTGACTGCCATTCTGATTGCTGCACTGCGCATAGCAGGCCCGCCCTACATAAGACAAACAGTACGGCGGGCACCTTCTGCCGCGAATAATCAGATCGGCAGTTCGTACCGGCGCACCAACTGGCTCAGTGCGAAGCTGGTATTAATTTCCTTGATGCCCTCGATACGGGTGAGCGTTTCAGAGAGGAAGCGTTCGTAATCGCGCAGATCCTTTGCCACCACGCGCAGAAGAAAATCGTTGGAGCCCGTCATCAGGTAGCATTCCATCACCTGCGGGGCGCGGGAGATGGCCCGCTGGAAGGACTCGATCTGCTTGTCCGCCTTGGAGTGGAGCGAAACCGACACGAAGCAGTTCACCGGATAGCCAATGGCCTCCTGATCCAAGAGGCAGGTGTACTGGCGGATGACACCCTGATCTTCGAGCCGCTTGAGACGACGCAGGCAGGGGGTGGGCGAGAGACCCACCTTTTCGGCCAGTTCAACGTTGGACATGCGGCCGTTGCTTTGCAGGGCACGGAGGATGGCAAGGTCGATACGATCAAGCATGACGCGGTTTTATCGCACAAACAAACCAGAGAATAGCATTTCATGCTTTTTGCAGTGCATCTGAGGGCATGGTTTGGCGGAAAACGGCGACCGTAAAACTTTATAATAGGCATCGGATCAGGAGAACGAAGGGCCGGAACGGCCCAGTGGGGAGAGACCAGATGCTGGCAACGGATAAAATCCAGAAAGGCAACCTGCAGCGGCCGGATGCGGAAACGCTGCGCGTGCTGAGCCAGCTGGAACAGCGGGTACTATGGCTCGCCTCGTGGACCATTCACCATGCCAACCACATTCGCGAGAGCCGCGACGGATTGAAGGTGGGCGGGCATCAGGCGTCCTCCGCCTCCATGACCACACTGATGACGGCGCTGTACTTCGCCACACTCCGCCCGGAAGACCGGGTTGCCGTGAAGCCCCACGCCAGCCCGGTGTTCCACGCTATCCAGTATCTTTTCGGACGCCAGAGCCGGGAGCAGCTGGAGCGGTTCCGCTCCTTCGGCGGTGCGCAGAGCTATCCATCTCGCACCAAGGATAAGGACGATGTGGACTTCTCCACCGGCTCGGTCGGCCTGGGCGTTGCAATCACCGCCTTTTCCTCGTTGGTGCAGGATTACCTGATCGACCACGGCTGGTTCGACAAGGCGCGGCGCGGGCGCATGATCGCGCTGCTGGGCGATGCGGAACTGGACGAGGGCAACATCTATGAGGCCCTGATCGAGGCTTACAAGCACGACATCCGCAACACATGGTGGATTGTCGACTACAACCGCCAGAGCCTCGACGCGCCCACCACTGACCGCATGTTCCGCCGGTTCGACGACATTTTCGCCTCCACCGGCTGGGAGGTGGTGACGCTGAAATACGGCCGCCGCCAGCGCGACGCCTTCGCCCGGCCCGGCGGCGAGTTTCTGCGTGAGTGGATCGACAGCTGCCCGAATGCGGACTACGCGGCGCTGACCTATCAGGGCGGTGCGGCGTGGCGGGCGCGCCTGCTGGCGGACATAGGCCACCAGCCCGGCGTCAAGGCATTGCTGCTGTCTTACAGCGACGAGGAACTGGCTGGCATCATGACCGGCCTTGGCGGCCACTGCCTCGAGACAATCCTGGAGGCCTTCGCCGAGGCCGAGGGCAGCGACAAGCCCCGCCTGTTCATCGCCTACACGATCAAGGGCTACGGGCTGCCACTGGCGGGGCACAAGGACAACCACGCCGGACTGATGACGCCGACGCAGATCGACGGCCTGCGCCAGAAGCTTGGCGTGCCGACAGGCGCGGAATGGGAGCCCTACGGCGGACTCGATGACGACACGCGCCAGCACCTTGAGCAGTTCGTGAAGAATGCGCCGTTCGCGAGGGAAGCCAACCGCCGGTTCAGCGCGCCTGCCGTGGCGGTTCCGTCAATGGATGCGTTCCCGGTGCCGGAGGGAGCGGCGCAATCCACGCAGGCGGCGTTCGGGCGCATCCTGCTCGACCTCTCCCGCGAGGACAGCGACCTTGCTGCGCGCATCGTCACCACGTCGCCGGACGTAACCGTTTCCACAAACCTCGGCGGGTTCGTGAACCAGCGCGGCATTTACAGCCAGAGCGACCGGGCAGATGTGTTCAGTCAGGCGAAAATTCCCAGCGTGCAGAAATGGGGCGCTCATGCACGCGGCCAGCACATCGAGCTGGGCATTGCTGAGAACAACCTGTTCCTCATGCTGGGCGCGCTCGGCCTGTCACATACCCTGTTCGGGGCGCGGCTGCTGCCCATCGGTACGCTCTACGATCCGTTCATTGCCCGCGGCTTGGACGCGCTGAACTACGCCTGCTATCAGGACTCGCGCTTCCTGCTGGTGGCGACGCCCTCCGGCGTCACGCTAGGACCCGAAGGCGGCGCGCACCAGTCCATCAACACGCCGCTCATCGGCATGGGCCAGCCCAACCTGACCTATTTCGAGCCGTCTTACGTGGATGAACTGGCGCATGTGATGCGCTGGGCATTCGAGCATATGCAGGCGGAAGACGGCGGCTCGGTATACCTGCGCCTCAGCACCCGTCCGCTGCAGCAGGTTGCACGCGAGAGTAATGATTGGGCACGAGACGCGCTGAAGGGTGCGTACTGGCTGAAGAAACCTGCGGCCGACGCACAGGCCGCCATCGCCTTTACCGGCGCGATCGCCCCCGAAGCGCTGGCGGCGTGGGAGCAACTGGCAGACGACCTGCCGGGACTGGGCCTGCTCAGCATCCCCTCGCCCGATCTCATCCATCGGGACTGGATGGCCAGCCGTCGCGCTCGTTGGAGGGAAGGCAGCAATCGCCCGAGCCATATCGAAACCCTGCTCGCCGAACTGCCCGCTACCGCAGGACTGGTGACAGTCCTGGACGGCGCGCCTTCCACGCTGAGTTGGCTCGGCTCTGTGCGCGGCCAGCGGGTGAGCGCACTCGGGATCGACAGCTTCGGACAGGTGGGCGATATCCCTGATCTTTACCACCATTACCGCCTGGATGCGGACGCGATCATCGACGCCTGCGCCGACTTGTTTCTTGGATGAGGTTCTTTTTGCAGGAGGGTCTTAACCCTCCTGCCCTCCCCTTGTTTTATTGGGCCTTGCCCGGCGGCACCCCCTGCCCGCCCTGCCGGAACATATTGACAGTGAAACGGAACTGGAGAAGCGTGCTAGTACCTCGGGTGTTGGCGGCGTTGGTGTCTCTTCACTGAAGCCTCGCTCCCGGGACTTGCATTTTTGCGTTCCAGAGCCGTTTCGCTGCAAATTCCGGCAAAGCCAAGAGCTTGCCCCACGGGGTGATTGAACATGACAGTGCTGCACATCATTGCCGGATTGCTGGCACTGCTTTCCGGCGCTGTTGCGCTTGTCGCCCTGAAGGGTGGAAAGCTGCACCGCAAGAGCGGCACGGTTTTTGTTTACACCATGCTGTTCATGTCCGGGACCGGGGCGGTACTGGCCACCATGGTGCCTGACAGACTTTCTGTCATTGCCGGACTGCTGACCTTTTATCTGGTCGTAACCGCATTGCTCGCGGTGCAGCCTCTGGGGGCGACCTCTCGCAAGGCGCACGTCGGTGCCCTGCTTGTCGCGCTGGCAACCGGAGTTATCGGCTTTTATTTCGGCTATGAGGCGCAGGTCAGCGGCACCGGGGTGAAAGACGGGCAGCCGACCCCCGTCTATTTCGTCTTTGGCTCAGTCGCGCTGCTGGCAGCGATGCTGGACATCCGCATGTTGCGGGCGGGCGGCCTGCAGGGCGTTCAGCGCCTCACTCGCCATTTGTGGCGCATGTGCTTTGCGCTGCTCATTGCCTGCGCTTCGTTTTTTCTGGGTCAGGCTCAGGTATTTCCCGAGCCCATGCGCATTTTGCCCCTGCTGGCAGCGCCGGTGCTGCTCGTCCTTCTGATCCTGATCTACTGGCTCGTGCGCGTGCGCTGGCCTCTCAAGCGTTCTGCCGCGCTCAACTCATCAGCGATGTGACGATCTGCATCTTGCCGGTCAGCGTGCGGTGAACCGGGCACTTGTTGGCAATCTCCAGCAACCGCGCCCGCTGCGCCTCATCCAACGCGCCGTGCAATACCAGATTGAGATTAATGCGCTCCATGTTGGTGACGCCGGTCTCGCAGTCCACGCAGTCGCGGACGTGCAGCCGCTCATGCCTCAGGCTGACGACGATGCCTTCCAGCGGCCAGCCCTTGCGATCGGCATAAAGCCGCACCGTCATGGACGTGCAGCTGCCCAGCGCCATTAGCAGATAATCGTAGGGGTTCGGTCCGGCATCGCCGCCGCCCACATCAATGGGCTCGTCCGCCACCAGATGATGCTTGCCCGCGCGCAGCAGTTGCGTGAATGGCGCACCCGGCTGGCTGGCGACGATGACCTCACCCGTGGGAAGGTCCGCACTATGCTGGCTGAAACCGCCGGGCTGACCGGTCGCGGTGGTGTTCACATCCGTCATGACGCTGCTCTCCTTCCGCCCGCATGACGAAAGGACGCCTCAGCCCGGCATGGGTTGCATGACGCAGCGGGAAAGCCATGTTTGTTTTCGCAGGAGAGACCCGTCTCTCCTGCGAATGAACCCCTGCAATAAAAAGGTTAGGCGAACGCCTGAATGCCGGTCTGTGCCCGGCCCAGAATGAGGGCGTGCACGTCATGGGTGCCTTCGTAGGTGTTGACGGCTTCCAGGTTGATCATGTGGCGGATGACATGGAATTCATCTGAAATGCCGTTGCCGCCGTGCATGTCACGGGCGGTGCGGGCGATCTCCAGCGCCTTGCCGCAGTTGTTGCGCTTGAGGAGGGAAATCGCCTCGGGCGCGAGCTTGCCTTCATCCATCAGGCGGCCCGCCTGAAGACAGGCGGCCAGCCCCAGCGTGATCTCGGTCTGCATGTCCGCCAGCTTTTTCTGGAACAGTTGGGTGGCGGCCAGAGGGCGGCCGAACTGCTTGCGATCCAGTCCGTACTGGCGGGCGGCGTGCCAGCAGAATTCCGCCGCACCGAGCGAACCCCAAGCAATGCCGTAGCGCGCATTGTTGAGGCAGCCGAACGGCCCGCCCAGACCCTTGATTTCCGGGAACATGCGGTCCTCTGGAATGAACACCTCGTCCAGCACCACCTCGCCGGTCAAGCCCGCACGCAGGGAGAACTTGCCCTCGATCTTGGGCGTCGAGAGACCTTTGTCCCCGCGCTCGACGATGAAGCCTCGGATTTCGTCCTTGCCTTCCTCGTTCGCCAGCTTGGCCCAGATCACGAACACCTGCGCGATGGGCGAGTTGGTGATCCACATCTTGGAGCCATTCAGCACGAAGCCGCCATCCACACGGCGGGCCCGGGTTTTCATGCTGCCCGGGTCAGAGCCCGCATCTGGTTCGGTGAGGCCAAAGGAGCCGACCCATTCGCCAGTGGCGAGCTTGGGAAGATATTTCTCGCGGTGCGCTTCGGTGCCGTAAGCGTAGATCGGCCACATTACCAGCGAAGACTGCACGGAAAGGGTGGAGCGATAGGCGGAGTCCACCCGCTCCACCTCGCGGGCGATGAGGCCATAGGAGACGTAAGACACGCCGGGGCAGCCGTAGCCCTTGATGGTGGAGCCGAGCAGGCCGAGCGCCCCTGCTTCGGTCATCATCTCGGGGAAGAACTTTTCATGCCGGTTGCCTTCCACCACGCGGGGCATGAGCTTTTCCTGACAATAGGCCCGGGCGCTGTCACGAATGAGGCGCTCCTCTTCGGTCAGGCTCTCCTCCAGCAGCAGCGGGTCTTCCCAGCGGAACTTGGGCCAGGTGATTTTCCGGGGGCCGGTTGATGCCGTCGCCTCGGTCTGGATGCTCGCCTCGCTCATGGTGTCTCCTCCCCCTTCGTGTGGGTTGGCCTCTGGTGGACAGGCCGGTTCTCAACGCGGGTAGAACATCCCACCAAACCGTGCCAACGACCACAGACAAAGCGCCGAAGGAAGGGGCTATTCCGCCGTCAAAATGACGAAGAGCGCGAGCCGCCTGCTGAACCTCAGCCCAGCCGCAGCCGCTGCGTGGGCAGTACCACCCGCTCGCCATTGGCCGCCGTCACCACTTCCACGGCAACGCCGTAAGCCACGGACATGACATCCGGCGTCAGCACCGTGACGGGCGGGCCATCCGCCACGACCTTGCCCGTGCGCATGACGATCACCCGATCCGCCAGCCGGCCCACCAGCGCCAGGTCATGCAAGGTGACGATAACGCCCCGCCCTTCCTGTGCCAGTTCGCGCAGCAGGCGCACGATGTCGAGCTGGAAGGCCGGGTCCAGCCCGGCCAGCGGCTCGTCCGCCAGAATCCAGTCCGGCTCCCCTGCCAGCACGCGGGCCAGCAGCACGCGCGCCCGTTCGCCGCCTGACAGCGTCAGGATATTGCGGTCACGCAGGTGCCCGAGTTCGCAGCGGTTGATCGCGTCCTCTACTGCCGCGTCATCAGCCGGGCTGGTGCTGATACCGGTGCGGCCATACGGCAGCCGCCCGAGGCGCACGACGGTCTCCACGTCCAGACCCCACGCCACCTCGCGGCCCTGCGCCAGAAAACCGATGCGCAGTGCCCGCTCGCGCGGGTCCATCAGGGAAAGATCGGCAAAGTCAAGGAACACGGAGCCGCTGCTCGGCTCACGGCCGCCGCACAGGCTTGCAAGCCACGTGGACTTGCCGGCGCCGTTGGGGCCGAGCACCGCCGTCACTTCGCCGGAGCGGAAGGTGACGTTCACCGGGCCGACGAGACGGCGCGAGGGCACATCGACGGTCAGGTCTTCACAGGCGAGCGTACTCATGCCAGCTGGCTCCGCATTTTCATGAGCAGGTAAAGGAAGAACGGCGCGCCCAGCACCGCCATGACGATGCCCAGCTTCACCTCGGTGCCGCCGGGCAGCGCCCGCACCACCGTATCCGCTGCCAGCACGAGGGCACTGCCGCCGAAGATGCTGGGCACGAGAAGCGCGCCGGGCCGCGCGCCAACCCACGGGCGCAGCAGGTGCGGCACCACCAGACCGACGAAACCGATGATGCCGGTCACCGCAACGGTCGCCCCGACGGAAATGCCGACGCCGAACAGAATGCGGCGGTGGGTAGCTGCAAGGTCGATCCCCATGGTGCGGGCGGTCATCTCGCCAAGGCTGAGACCGTCCAGCGCGCGTCCGGTCGTCAGCAGCACGCCGCCGCCCAGCAGCACGAACGGCAGGATGATCCAGACGTCGCTCATGCTGCGGTCCGTCAGCGCGCCCATCATCCAGTTGATGATCTCCGCCGTGGCGAAGGGGCTGGGTGCAAGGCTGATGGCAAAGGAGGTCAGGGCCCCAGCAAGGCTGTTGAGGATAATGCCCGCCAGAATGAAGGTGGTCACGCGGTTGGTCTCCACGGCCAGCAGATAGAGCAGCGCCATGCCCGCAACCGCCGCTGCCATGGCACACACCGGCAGCACCCAGATGGCGACGCCGGAAACCCCGAACCAGATGGCCAGGACCGCGCCGAACGCCGCGCAGGCGGAGACGCCAAGGACGCCGGGGTCTGCCAGCGGATTGCGCAGGTAGCCCTGCATGACCGCGCCCGCCAGCCCGAGCGCCCCGCCCACCAGAATGGCGAGCAGGGTTCGAGGCAGGCGCAGATCAAGAATGATGAAGGTCCGGGTGGCTTCCTCATGTGAGAAAATGCCCCACGGCGACACCCACACCTTGCCCACTCCCAGAGAGAGGACGGCCAGCATGAGGATGAGACCGGCAAGGACGGGCAGAACAGGGAGGGACGCGGCGCGGTTCATGAGGCGTTTTCCAAAGCAGTGCGGGCAAGGCGAAGATAGCGTGCGGCTTCCAGCAACGTTGGCCCCCCGCAGTACAACAGCTGCCGGGGATAGGGAGAGGCAAGCATGCGGCCTTCCAGTCGCTTGAGCACCGGATGGGAGAGCAGGCGATCACCCCCGGCGCTGGCATCGGCACCGTCCGCGCCGGTCAACAGCAGGCGGGGCGGATTTTCGACCAGTTCTTCCAGCCGCACGACGCCCCAGAAGTTGACGCCGTAGCGCGCCGAGACGTTGCGCAGCCCGGCGCGGGCCAGCAGATCGTCCTGCAACGTGCCTGCGCCCGGCGAGAAGCCGCCCGGCTGAAGGATGAGAGCGGGCACCGGCGGTCCGGCATCCGACGCTTGCGGGCGCAGAGCCTCCAGCGCCGCCTCGATCCGGCGCACCAATGCCTCACCCCGTTCAGGATGGCCGACGCGGGCGGCAACATCCCGAACCTGAGCATGACTTTCCTCGACCGTTGCAGGCACGCCGAACAACGCCACCGGAATGTTCATGCGCTCCAGCGCCCGACGGGTGGCGGGAGCGGTATGAATGCTGGCCAGCACCAGATCCGGCTTCAGAAGCAGGATTTCCTCGGCCGTCTCGTAGGTCACGGGGAAGCGCCGCGCCGCCTGCGCAACAGCGGATTGCTCCGGATCGCGCGAGAAGTGGCTGAGCGCCGTGATCTGGGCGTCATCGGCCACTTCCAAAAGAATGGCGTCAAGACAGGGATTGAGGGAGACGATCCGCCGAGGTCTGTTTTCCTTGAGCAGAGCGGCGCTATCCGCATCCGTCCTGCCCGGGGCAATGGCGGCGATGGCGTTCCTTGCCTCCGACAGCCCCGAGATGGCGAACGGCAAGGAGGCGGTCAGAAGCGTTGCCAGCAACCACGCTGCGCCGCGCCCCATCCTTCGCCTTCGTTCCTGTTTGCGGCTGCACCGCACCTGTGCTTCCGACACGACCCTGACCCACGTGAGGCCGGCATGCGACCCACGGGGCACGGCACCGGCACCTTCCACCAAGGCCGGAGCGAAGCGGCGTCAGGACATGACGAGGTTCCGCGCGCTGACCGGCCAGCTCGGCGTCGTCTCACGGGAAAACCGCTCGCCCGGCACACCCCGACCGCGCGAAGGACGACTGCGGCAGGCAGGTCTCCTGGCTTGCGGGTCATCGTTCGGTGCGCGCCGCCTTCCCGGCCCCCGGCATAAAAGCTGGGCCCAGTGGCTCGATAGCGCGCGAACTCGCCGCATACAGTTGCGGGGGCAGCCCCGGATTGCCGGCCGGCCCCAGGAGGACCAGCGCGTCACCGGGTTCCCTTTTCACCCCCGGTTGAGGGGGAACCTGCCGCAGCGATTTGGGTAAACCTGCCGGCATGGGCCGTCAAGGCAACGATTCTGCACACCCAGGGCGATCCGATCATACCCGGGGCGATCAGGGTCGGCCCGAAAAGACTGTGGCGGCAGGAGATCCCGCCGCCACGACCTGTTCAGCATGTGTGCAGGCAACGACTAGCGCTGCTGGTGCTCGCCCTTGCCATGCTCGGGGCGATCCATCGGCTCGTTGTCCTGCTGGGGCTTTGCGTCCACATCCCGCTCTGGATGGGCCACGTGATCGGTTTCCGGGTGCTGGTCCGACGGCCGGAAATCACATTCCTTCGGCTGAACGCGCGGGCCGTCAACCACCATGGATACGGGGTCGCTGGCCGGGAAGGATTCCTCGATCGCTTCGTCCAGAGCTTCGTCGGCGCGCTTGACCGTTTCTTTCTTGCAATCGTCAGGCACGCCCTTGTCCTTGTTCGGATCGACGGACGAAGGGGACTGGTTTGTCATTGCACGTCTCCATTCTTGCGGGGCGAAGCAGGACATTGATGCAGTGGCAGCGGTTCGCCCCTTATGAAAGAAAACCGCAAATACCTTGATCTGTTCCTCTGCTCGTCGCCCTTACTGCCCAGTTTGGGTAACTCTGCCCTGAAGGACGAGGCGTCCGGAGGCGACATCGATCGGCCGCACGCAGACAAGCGGCGAAGGTCCGCTGTTGCTGACCACCATGCTGGCCGTCATGCCATCGAACCGCAGCGTGTTCTTGTCGCCAAGCATTGCGGCAGGCACCTCCACGTCCAGCGTATTGCCGGTCATTGCGGTGGACAGGCTGGCGGGCTTGGTCATCAGCGGCAGGGCACCGGGCGCGGCGGCCATGCCGTCCATGATCCGGAGCCCGTAGGGCCCGCAGCCCATGGAGGGCACCAGCACCATCCAGTGCGGATGCCAGTCCATCGAGAAGCGGGTGCCGCCGACGTCTTCCACCAGATCCGGATGGCTCACCAGCGCCAGCGCCAGCAGGCCCTGCCCGCGCGGGAAGCCCGCTGCGGCGGTATCGGCGCTTGTCGGCCAGATATACGCATACATCTGGCTGCCCTCGAATTTTCCGATACGGGGCGGCACGCTGGCCCCCGCATTGCCGCGCAGCGTCATGCGGAAGTGCAGGAGATCCCCATCCGCGCGAACCTCTGCGGTACTGATATCAAATGTCGGGTCGATGGCCTCGTTCACAGGCGACATGATTGCATTGGCCAGCGCAACCCCACCAAGGCCGAAGGCCGTCAATCCAATTGCGGCTGTGACAAAGCGCGTTTTACGCATGCGGAACCCCTCTTCATTTTCATTTAATAAACGAAACCGAAGCCGGTTAGCTCCGCGCCGCTGGTGGAAACCCCGGTGGAAACCAGCGCCCGAACCGAGAATGCGGGACGGCCAGCGACCGCCCCGCATTCCGGGTGTTGCTGTGCGCAGTACGGCCAGCAACAGACGTTAGCGCTGCTGCTCCGAGCTATTCGGATTGCTGCTGACGCTGCGGCTGCTGGCGCTGCTGTTGCTGCTTCTGCTGGCCCTGTTGGCCCTGCTGCTTCTGCTGGCCCTGCTGGCCTTGTTGACCTTGCTGGCCCTGCTGGCCTTGCTGACGTTGGTTAGCCATCGTGCATCTCCTTGGTTCTAACCCCCGTGCTATCGACAACGAGGAGTGACGGAGGGTGGTTCCGGCTGTCGGCTTTCCGCCACCCCCCAATACACAAAAGGGGCAGCCACAGGCCGCCCCTTCCGCACGATGTATTGAAAGTGAAACGGGTCAGTAGGTCGCGCGCAAGCCGATGAAGGCCCCCCGACCCAAGACGCCATAGCCGTTGATCACTTCGTAATCCGCATCGAACAGATTCTCGACCCGCCCGTAGAGCTCCAGCCCCTTGGTCACGGCGTAGCTGGCGCGCACGTCCACCAGCGTATAACCGTCCAGCGGGTTCAGCTGCCCGGCCGAGTCATAGCTGTCGCCGGTCATGGTCAGGCTGGCCGACAGGCTGAAGCGATCATTCGCCTGCCAGTTGACCGAGGTCTGGAAGCTGTCGCGGGCGCGGCGGGCAAGGTCGGTGTCGGTCACCTCGTTGCGCGGCTTCAGCCTGGTGTAGCTGGCCTTGATGACCAGCGGATCGATGGGCTGCACCAAGAGGCCCAGCTCAAGCCCCTTGAACGAGGCCCGCGCCACGTTGTCATAATAGCCCCAGCGGCCCGAGGCGCACTGCGGATCGCCCACGGTGCAGTTCACATAGTCGATCTGGTTGTTCAGCTTGTTCTGGAACCAGGTGGCGCTGACGCGGATGCGCCCTTCCACGAAGCCCTGATCGATGCCGACTTCCCAGCCCTTGCTGGTTTCGGCCTGAAGGTCCGCGTTTCCGTAGATGCTGTAGAGCTGATAGAGCGTCGGCGCCTTGAACCCCTCGCCCCAGTTGGCACGCAGCAGCGTGTCCGTCTGCGGAACCTGATAGGCGCCCGCCACACGGAAGCTGGTGTGATCGCCGAAAGTGTCGTGATCGTCATAGCGCACGCCCGCCGTCAGGGTGAGGTTCTCCACCAGCGTGGCCTGACCCTGCGCATAGAGGCTGTGCATATCAACGGCAGCCTTCAGCGGCTCCAGATCCCACTGCCCGATGTTGCGGATCTTGGTGCGCTCGGTCTCCGCGCCGAAGGTCAGCTCGGCCGCCTCGGTGACGCGGACGACACCCTGATACTCGAACCGGCGGTTCTGGCCGCGCGTGTCGTTGGTCTTGACGTCGCCTTCGAAGTCCTCGCGGTCGGTGCGGCTGAAGCCGACGGCCAGCCGGTTGGTCATGCGACCCTCCGGCGTGCCGAGGGTCAGGCCCGCGTAGCCCGAGTAGAGCTCGTTGCGGCTGTTGTTGTCGGTATCGGCGAAGGTGTAGAGCGGCGGCGGGAAGCCGTCATATTCGGCGCGACCGTTGTTGTAGAGGCCCTTCAGGTCGAGGCGCAGGTTGTCGGACAGTTCCGCGCCGACGCTGCCCAGCAGCCCCCAGTTGCGGTAACCGTCCTTCTCGGTGTTGCCGTCGTCCTTGTCGGCCGCCGAGACGCCATCGGTGTCGTAGAAGCTGGCCGAGAGCGAGCCCTGCACCTTCTCGGTGCCGCCTGCCACGGTGCCCGCCGCGCGCCAGCTGTCGAAGCTACCGCCTTCAACGAGCGCCTCGCCGCGCAGGCCCGGCTCGCCCTGCTGGGTAATGATGTTGACGACACCGCCAATGGCGTGGCTGCCGTACAGCGTGGATTGCGGGCCGCGCAGAACCTCGACGCGCTGGACGCCGGTGGTGATGAGGTCTGTGACGTGGGCCGTGCCGCCCGGGGTCGAGGGATCGTTGATCCGGACGTCATCGATCAGGATGGCCGTCTGCTCGCCGCCGACGCCGCGAATGAACATGCTGGTCTGCGCGCCGGGGCCGCCCGAGCGCACCACGGTGACACCGGGCGTCTCACGCAGCACATCGGACAGCATGACTTTCTGCGTGGCGCGGATATCCTCGGCGGTGATGACGCTGACCGACGTTCCGGTGACGCCCAGCGCCTGTTCGGTGCGGGTGGCGGAGACAACAATCTGGTTCAGCGGATTGACGGGTTCTTCGGCCCGGGCGCTGGTGGCGGCAAACCCGAGCTGGGCCGCAGTGGTAAGCAGAATTACGAGGCGGGGCGACATGCCAGCCCTCCCAATACAAATCAGTCGTTCTTTGTCAGGGAGGCGTGCGCCGTTCCTGCAGGGCGGCACGCGGACTCATCCCGGCACCCGGCACAGCAACCCTGACGGTTGATGTCGCCGTTCCGGAAGAACCCGTCGCACACCACTCTCCCGGCAGCATGCAAGGCGACGACAACAGGCAGGTCTCCTGGCTTTCGGGTCATCGCCCCGTCTCTGCCTTCCCAGTTTCCGGGCTTCCCCGGTCTTCCAGTGGCGTAATCGAGACGGCGCTCGCCGGTTACAGTTGCGGGGACAGCCGTGGACTGAGAGTGCGGCCTGATGGGCGGACCCTGGCACCACGTTCCCTTTTAACCCCCTTTCGGGGGGCCTGTTGCGAGCATGAGGGCTAATCCGGGCCACCGCACACGTCAAGCCCGCAACGAAAGCAGCCTGCTGAAATACGACCCTGCGGCGCTGGACATTCCCGCCATCTGCGCCAGATTTGGGAAATACACGCGTAGATGTTGGTTTGAAGAATTAAATTGTAGATGAAGAAGGTCGCCCGTGCCGAAGGCCAGAACTGGCGCAAGCCAGACCCCCAGCTCCGCCCAGCACCAGCTTGAGTTCCTGTCTGCACCGCAGATGCAGCAGGACGGCACTTTTGCCGTTCAGATGTCCGAGGATTTGCCTGACGTGACCGGAGAGTTTGACGATGATACCGCCCCCACCTTCGCGCTGGTGCGGGAGAGCGGCATCGACGGTGAAAAGCGCTGCCTTTATCTTGTGGTCGAATCCACCAAGGGGGAACAGTTCCGGCTGGATTTCACCCCCGGCTGCATTCCGCTGGCCGTTGCCGCCCTGTCCTCTGAACTGGGCTATCTGCGGCAGCATCAGCCGGACCAGAACGACGCCGTGCAGCCGATCACGGTTGAATCGTTCCAGCTGGGTGAAACCGCCAACGGCAGCCCGGCCCTGCTTGCCGGCATGGAAGGCGGCGGCGAACTGCCCCTGCAGCTGAGCCTGCAGGAACTGCAGAAGCTGAACAAGCGCATCAGCGAGTATATTCGCAGCAAAGCCGTGGCACAGCCATTCAGCTAAGGCCTGGGTCACAACCTCAACTGACGTCCCCGCCTCTCACTGTTTCCTGAGTCTGCTTCTGGCATGCCCGCCACGCTGGAGCTGTGCCGGAAGAGATCAATCGCCCGTGCGGCTTCAATACTGTTGGCCACACGAGGGATGTATTACCGCGGCGAAATATTATTCCGCACTACGAAAGACGAAAATCCGACACAGGCAACCTACCTGAAAAACACCTGAGCCATCCAAACTGATTAATAATAATTTCATGTTTCTCGGTGATTTGCAGCAAGTTGGTCCGGAGGTCTAATCCGCGACTGCTGTTTTTTAGTGCCAGGTGTAGTGTCATGTCGTTTCTGAACAATCTGCCAATAAGCCGGAAGATCTCCGTTGCGTTCGCCTGCGTGGGCTTTGCGGTTATCCTCATGAGTGCCGTGGTTGGCCGCAGCATCATGGTTGCCGAGACGGCGACCGACGTAAATAACCATACATATGAAGTGCTTGATGCTCTCGACCTCGCCACGACCAGCATGGTCAACAAGGAGGTCGGCCTGCGCGGCTACATGATCTCCAGTGACGAAAAGTTTCTGGAGCCCTATCACGACGGCAACCGGCAGTTCGAGCAGGCCTGGAAGCGGGCCAAGGAGCTGACCCGCGACAACGCCGGTCAGCAGCAACGTCTCGATGACGTCGCCCGCATCGCGGCGACCTGGCAGAGCGAAGTGGCAGACCAGATCATCCGCCTGATGGATAATCCTGAGACTGTCAGCGCCGCTCGCGAGATCGAAAGTTCGGGTCGGGGCAAGGCCATCATGGACACCCTCCGCCAGACGCTGGCCGAGGCCGAGATGGCCGAGCGCGAACTGCTGGCAGAGCGCAGCGTCACGCGGCAGGATGCCTTCGACACCATGTCATACTCGCTGTGGATCGGCATCGCGTTTGTCGTTCTGGGGTCCACCGCCTTCGGCATTACCCTGCATCGGGTCATTAGCCGCCCGTTTACCGGGCTTACCGGAACCATGCTTCGCCTTGCTGATGGTGAGACCGATCTGGTCGTGCCGCACCGTGACCGCAAGGACGAAATCGGCGACATGGCCCGCGCCGTGGAAGTGGCCCGCCAGAACGCCATCCAGAAGACACAGCTGGAGTTGGAGCAGGCCGCCGAAAAGGAGCGGATCGAGCAGGAGAAGGCAGCCGAACGTGAACGGCAGGAAGCCGAAAGGGCCGCAGCCGCCGCACAGGCGGAGCAAGAGAAACGCGCGCTGATCGATGCCCTTGCCAACAACTTCCAATCGAAGGTAGGCGGCGTTGTCGGCTCCGTCGCCGATCAGGCCTCGGGCATGGAGAGCGTTGCCCAGTCCATGTCCGCCGCCGCCGAGCAGGCCAGCCGTCAGGCCGGAGCCGTTGTCGGCGCTTCGGAACAGGCGTCTGAAGACGTGCAGGCCGTGGCCGCCGCTGCCGAGGAACTCGCCGCTTCCATCCGGGAAATCGGCCGCCGCATGGAACAGTCAACCACCATTACCCTCCGTGCGACCGATCAAGCCCGCAGCACCGACACCAAGGTGGAAGGTCTGGCCGCGGCTGCCCGCAAGGTGGGTGAAGTGGTGGAACTCATCAACTCCATCGCCGAGCAAACCAATCTGCTGGCGTTGAATGCCACCATCGAGGCTGCCCGCGCCGGAGATGCCGGCAAGGGTTTCTCGGTGGTCGCATCCGAGGTCAAGCAGCTGGCCAACCAGACCGCCCGCGCAACCGAAGAGATTGCCGCGCAGGTGCAGGAGATGCAGGCCGCAACCGGCGCCGTCGTCGCCGACATCCAGGCGATCGCGCAGGTGATCCAGGAGATGAGCCAGATTGCCGAGACGGTCTCCGCAGCAGTGGACGCCCAGATGGCCGCCACGCAGGAGATTGCCCACAGCGTGCAGCGTGCCGCCGGCGGCACCCGGGACGTGACCACCAATATCAGCGGTGTGACCGCCGCCGCCAGCGTGACCGGCGACGCCGCCGAGGAAGTGCTGCGGTCAGCCCAGACCATGAACGAACAGGTGGAAATGCTGCGGGTGGAAGTGGACGCTTTCGTCAGGGAGGTCCGGTCAGCCTGAGACCGCCTCGCCTGATGGCGGACGTGCGGTGTGTGTGGGAGGGGCGCCGAGCACCCTTCCCGCCGCGCCTGTCTCTGGTCGTTATATATATGCCAAGGATATATATATGTATGGCATGAACATGGAACGTTTCGTTTCGGCACTTCCTTCTGCGGCACCAGAGTTATTTGCTGGAATAACGGTTAATTCATGATTCAGCATTAACGTTCGGCTGTCTCGCTCCAGAGAGTACGAAAAACGCTCACATGCCTCTTGATCCGCTCTCGCTGTTTATTGCGGCCCTGCTCAACCTCGGCCTGGTCAGTGGATTGCTGCTGCTCTCATGGCTGCTCAACCGCCAGATCCGATCCCTGCTGTGGTGGAGTGGCGCGTTCTTCCTGGCGGGACTGGGCTTCCTCGGACTGGTGGCCAGCGCGGACAGCGCCCACAACGTGACACGCGAGCTGGCAAACGCCATCATTCTCTCCGGCTATGGTCTGGCCTTCGCGGCCTGCCGCCTGTTCAACCAGAAGCGAACCCACTGGGCCATCGTTCTGGCGGGCAGCGTGGTGTGGCTGATCGCCTGCTGGGGACTGGACGTCGGAACGCCTGCCCGCATGGTGCTGGCGGCTGTGGGATGCGGCAGCTACACCTTCGCCATGGCCGCCGAGCTCTGGTTCGGCCAGCGCGAGAAACTGGTCTCGCAGCGGGCAGCGGCCGTCCTGTGCGTATTCCACGGCTGCTACTTCGCCCTGCGGGTCATCACCGGCCCGGCGCTGGTGCGCTCCGTCGGCTGGGTGGAGAAGCTGGACAGCGTGTGGGTGCTGATACTGGCGATCGAGACGCTCGTCTTCTCCATCAGCTTCGGCTTCCTCGTGCTGTCGATGTCGAAGGAGAAGATCGAGGTGCGCCACCGCAAGGCGGCCATGCAGGACCCCCTGACTGGCATCGCCAACCGCCGCGCATTCAAGGAGCAGTCCGAGCGCCGCCTCACTGCCAACCAGCAGGCCGGACGCGCCAGCAGCTTCCTGCTGATGGACCTGGATCACTTCAAGTCGATCAATGACAGTTATGGGCATGACGGCGGCGATCAGGTGCTTGTCGGTTTCACTGAACTCGTCACCAACCTCATCGAGCCGGAAGACCTGTTCTGCCGTATGGGAGGCGAAGAGTTTGCCGTCTTCCTGTCTGATGCCAACACCGACCGCGCGCTCGACATCGCGGAGAGCATCCGCGCCATTCTGGACACGCGCGGCCTGGCCGTGGATGGCACCGATATTCCGGTGACGGTCAGCATTGGCGTCGTCAGCAGCGAAGAGCGCGATGCTCCCCTGCGCACCCTGCTCGCCAACGCGGACGCGGCGCTCTACCAGGCCAAGGCCGGAGGGCGCAATTGCGTGGTCGCGTATCAGGCCAACCCCCAACGGGAGGCGGATTTGATGCCTGGCATGAGCGCTGCCTGAGAGCAGCCCTGCGGCATATCATACAGGAAAATGTGTTAAAAACCCGCTCGCAGGTCATCCCCGCGCGGGCTTTATCAGTGCATCGATTTTCTTGATTTTTCGCCTCGCCGAAGCGGCGGTGGCGACCCCTACGGGATTCGAACCCGTGTTCCTACCGTGAAAGGGTAGTGTCCTAGGCCTCTAGACGAAGGGGTCAGCGGCGCGGTGTGGGCGCTTGATAGACGGGGCCTGCCCTGCGGTCAAGCATATCCGTCATGCAAAACGCATTTTTATTAAACTTTGTTGTATGATGCTGTTTTCAAAGAGTTTTCTTTCTACACGGCACGCCAGCGGCTGGCCGGAGTGCCCGCGGGAACGGGGTCTCCGGCACCAGATCCGACGCTGGCGAAATGAATCAGGACAACTTTGGCAGAGCCACCGGCAGTCGCCGCACATGCCGGAAACCGGCAGTGTCAGCGAGGCATCATTGCGATGTGTTCGGACGGGTTCAGAGCCCGTCCGCCCAGGCGGCGTCATCCAGATGAAGCTCGGCGCGCGGGCTGCCGGTCCAGTGATCGATCACGATGCGTCCGGCGACGTACAGCGGACGGCGGCCCGCACCGGCCAGCGCCAGCCCCAGCTCCGAGTTGCCGTGGCGGAAGGCCATGGCCTTGATCCGAGCGCCATCCTTGCCGCTGAGGATCACCCGCACGTGGTCCTGCCCGACGATGTCGCACTTGACCACGCTCACCGGCCCCACTGCCACCTTCGGCTGCGGCCAGCCGGTGCCGTAGGGCCCGGCCTGATCCAGCTGCTCGCCCAGTTCCGGCGTGACGCCGCCCGGTGCGAGCGCCGCATCCAGCTTCAGCGCGCGGCCATCCATGGAGGCTGCTACATCCTCTGCCAACCGCTCGCACAGGAAGGCGCGAAAATCCGCAACCCTGGCCGCGTCGATGGTCAGGCCCGCCGCCATGGCGTGGCCGCCGCCCGCGGCCAACAGCCCGCTTTCCTTCGCCGCCAGCACGGCGGCGCCAAGATCGACGCCCGGCACCGACCGGCCAGAGCCCTTGCCGACCGTTCCGTCCACACCGATCACCACCGCGGGGCGGCCATATTTTTCCTTAAGGCGGCCCGCAACGATGCCGATGACGCCGGGGTGCCAGCCCTCGCCGCTGGCCACGACGACCGGGTCAGCCTCTGGCGCGGCAAGCAGCGCCTGATCGAGCGTCAGCGCCTCCAGCGCCTTCCGCTCGGCGTTCAGCCGGTCCAGCTCCTCCGCCAACTGGCGGGCCTCGCCGGGCTGCTCGGAGATCAAGAGGCGCGTGCCGAGGTCTGAGCGGCCGACCCGCCCGCCCGCATTGATGCGCGGCCCGAGCTGGAAGCCCAAATCGCTGCAAATGGGCGCGCGGTCCATCTTCGAGACGTCGCACAGGGTGGAGAGGCCGAGATTGCCGCGCCGGGCCATGACGCGCAGGCCCTGCGCCACAAACACCCGGTTGAGGCCAGTCAGCGCCATCACGTCCGCCACCGTGCCCAGCGCCACCAGATCGAGCATGGAGAGCAGGTCCGGCTCCTGCCGACCGTTGCCGTACCAGCCGGAGACGCGCAGCACGCGGTTGACCGCCACCGCCAGCAGGAAGGCGACGCCCACCGCCGCCAGATGGCCGAACTCGCTGCCCGCGTCGTCATCCAGCCGGTTGGGATTCACGATGGCAAAGGCCTCGGGCAGCGCCCAGCCCGCCTTGTGGTGATCAACGACCAGCACATCCAGACCCGCCGCCTTAGCCGCCGCCAGCGGCTCGAACGACTGGGTGCCGCAGTCCACCGTCACCACCACCTTGGCGCCCGCCTGCGCGAGCGCGGTCATGGCGGCGACATTGGGGCCGTAGCCTTCGGCGATGCGGTCGGGAATGTAGAAGCTGGCGACACCGCCCGCCGCGCGCAGCAGGCGGATCAGCAGTGCCGTCGAGGTGGCGCCGTCAACGTCATAGTCGCCGAAAATGACGATAGGCTCCTGCCGCCGCACGGCGTCCGCCAGACGCTCGGCAGCGCGATCCATATCCTGAAAGATGGAGGGGTCAGGAAGCCAGTCCCGCAGCGTCGGCTTGATAAGTCGGCCGACTGATTCCACCTCGGCACCGCGCCCGGCCAGCACGAGGCCCACCGCCTCCGGCAGACCGTGCGCCTGCGCAATCGCCGCGCCCGCAGACATGTCGGCCCGCCAGCGCCAGGGCTGGCCGAGAACCGAACGCTCCACACCATAGACATAAGAGGAAGTCGCCATGCCGCTGTTGTGACCCAGCCCGGGCGCAGACGCAAGCGCACAAAGGTAGAACATTGCGGGAGAGCGATGCGTGACATCAGCCTGATGCGAAAACCGGATTTACCCTGCCCGTGGTGTTGCTGATCCTGTGGTGTCTTCTGTTCCTTTTCCTGTGTTCGCTTGGGGATTTGCCGGGGGTCGAGGGAGCTTTACGGTGACCGGGGAGTCAGGGGGTTTCCAGAGCGTGAGGCAGAGCAATTATATCAATTGTTGGGATGAGATGCCCAAGGCATGTCAGGCTGCCCGCGCGGGAGAGCGCAGGGCCGGAACGCTTTTGCACACTGAACGCTAGACGACCCTCGTCCCCCCGGCGGGGAACCCTTAAAACCCCTACCCTGACGGCTTGACCGGCCTTGTCACCACGTCCG
>NZ_DATBUP010000269.1:0-11975 GCF_036515995.1 Pedomonas sp.
GCGCTCTTGCCGGAACGGTTGTCCCGGACGACTTCGAAGCTCACCTTCTGGCCCTCGTTCAGGGAGTGCATGCCAGAGCGCTCGACAGCCGAAATGTGAACGAATACGTCCGTTCCGCCATTGTCCGGCTGAATGAAACCAAAGCCTTTGGTGGTGTTGAAGAACTTAACGGTTCCGGTGTTCATGACGATTTCCTTTCAATCGGTCATAGAGATTTTGTTGCCGCGTTACGCACACGACGAACACTTACAGTCGATTTTGAAGGGAAGATCGTCGAAGCCCGATGGGCCGAAACAAAGCTCAAAAATCAAGATCGATAACGAGGAGATAAGAATGATTCAGACAAAAACAAGACGTCGTGAAAAATTAATATGGAATCAGGATTTTTATTTTTAGCTTACACTCAAATTATAAGGTTTATTTTCAGCGACTTGAACAGGCGCAAGCCTTTTCCAAGCTAGCCATTTCGGCTTGAGCTTTCACAGGGGAAAATGAGCTGAAATGCTGGGAAACTGGCGGAGAGAGTGGGATTCGAACCCACGGTGAGCTTACACCCACGGCGGTTTTCAAGACCGCTGCCTTAAACCACTCGGCCATCTCTCCGCGCCAAGAGCGGTAGGCCCTGTCTTTCCCCATCTTTGCCCGCTGTTCAAGAGGAAGATTGCAGGTTTAAGCATTTAAGGTGGTGTCTGACCGGGCCGGACAGCCCCGTTCCTTACTGATAGCAACACGGATAACGCGAATACTGCCATGCTTCGCCCGAGGTGCTGCATTGGCCATGACGTGCCGCGGCGGCCCCACTTCGCTTATTGCATGGCCATGCTCCGGTTGCCTCCGGAATGGGAGGGGCAGTTCCCCAAGGCACCCCCCCAAAGGCTCGTTTGGCCGCATTTTTCCTTGGATCACCCCTCCTGCTATGGCACAGATTCGGCTCGATAGGGCGGATTGATGATGAAATGTGCATGGCTTGGGCCGCTTGCCGCGGCCACTTTCTTGACAGGTTGTATCTCCTCGGATGAGGGCGGGCAGCAGACCGCTGCACCCGTGGCCGTACCCCAACCGGTTGTAGAACCGGCAGAGCCGGTTGCGGAGGCGTTGCCGCCGTCATTCGACGTGCTGCCCGAAGCAAAACCGGGCCAGAGCTTCGAGGCCTGGTTGCAGGACGTGCGCAGTGCCGCACTTGCGGCAGGCATTGCCCAGACAACGCTCGACACCGCGCTGACGGGGATGACGGTTTCCGAAACGGTCATCAAGCTGGACCGTCAGCAGGCACCCAACTCGGTGACACCGTCCTTCCAGACCTACATTGCCAAGCGACTGACTGACGACAAGATTCGCCGTGGCCTGAACCGCAAGCAGGAGGTGCTGGATGCAGTTTCCCAAGCATCCACTTCCTACGGCGTGCCGAAGGGCGTGCTGCTGGCGATCTGGGGCATGGAAACCAACTACGGCAGCTTTACCGGCAACTTCCCAATTCTGCCTGCGCTGGCGACGCTGGCCTATGAAGGCCGCCGTTCCGAGCTTTTTCGCCGTGAACTCTGGGCTGCGCTGCAGATTATCGACCGGAACATGGCAACCGTGGACGACCTGCGCGGCTCTTGGGCCGGCGCGTTCGGCCAGACCCAGTTCATGCCGACGAGCTACCTACGGTACGCGGTTGATGCCAATGGCGACGGACGGCGCGATATCCTTGGTGACTTCGACGACGCCTTCGCCTCGACCGCCAACTACCTGGTAAGCCATGGCTGGAAACCGGGTCTGAACTGGGGCTTTGCCGTTCACGTGCCCGCCGGGCTGGATCGAACCGCACTCCGGCAGAATACCTTGCCGGAGTCCTGCAGCCGCGTCATCGAGAAGCACAGCCGCTGGCTGACCGCCGCCGAGTGGCAGACGATGGGCATTTCGGTTGCCGACGCCCGACAGGGCTGGCCTTCACCCGAGACGAAGATGAGCCTGCTGGAGCCGGACGGCCCCGGGGGCCCGGCTTTCCTCACGACCGAAAACTACCGGGCTTTCCTGAAGTACAACTGCTCCAACTTCTACGCCCTGTCTGTCGCCCAGCTGGCGGATGCGCTCGATGGGTAAGGGACTGCGCCTCTGCATTCTGCTGCTGACGGCAGCAACGACGACAGCCTGCGCCTCAGGCCACAGTGTGAAGGCCACCTCAGGGAAGCCCACGACGCTGGCGGGGAAGGGCTCAGCAGTAAAACCCGGGCCCGGCGGTGTGGTGAAGATCGGCAATCCTTACCAGATTGGCGACCGCTGGTATTACCCCGCCGACGTGCCGAACTACGACGAGACCGGCACCGCCTCTTGGTACGGACCGCAATTCCACAAGAAGCGCACCGCCAACGGCGAACTCTTCGACATGAACGAAGTCAGCGCCGCTCACCCGATTCTGCCAATGCCGAGCTATGTTGAGGTGACCAACCTCAACAATGGGCGGCAGCTGGTTGTGCGGGTGAACGATCGTGGACCGTTCGCCAAGGAGCGGATCATCGATCTGTCCCGCCGGGCCGCGCAGCTTCTGGGTTTTGACGCACAAGGCACCGCGCCGGTCCGCGTTCGCCGGGTCTACCCGGATGCCAACGGGAAAGTCGCGCCCGCGCCGCTGCCGCAGACTGTCATCGCACAGGCAACGCCTCAGCAACTGCCGCAAGCTCAGCCCCAGCCGTACGGCATGACGGCGGCAGTAACGACGCAGCAGCCTGACTATCAGCAACAACCTGCCTATCAGCAGCAGTCGGTTTACCCGCAGGCCGCTCCGCAGCCTGCACCGGCACAATACGCCAGCACGGCTCCGGTTGGTGCAAACGCCACCACCGGCGTCGTCACGCAGACAGCGCTGCCGCCGTCACCGTATCAGGCGAGCACGCCGGTCGCCGTGCAGCCAGCGGCAGTACAGGCCGGAATCGTTTACATTCAGGTTGCGGCTCTATCGAACAGCCAGCGCGCCGATGCATTGGCCACGCAGCTGCGCCGCTTTGGCACCTCTCTGGTTGAGCCCGCGCCGCGCGGCATTTACCGGGTCAAGATCGGACCGTTCGAGAGCCACAGCTCTGCTGAAATCGTGCTGGCGGAGATCAGGGCGGCAGGCTATTCCGATGCCCGTGTCACGCTGCGTCCCGTCAGCTAACCATCTGTTTCAAGGTCGAGGACTAAAATGAAGCGTTTTGTTCTGGGTTTTGCCGGTTTTCTGGTCGCCAGCAGCGCCCTGGCGCAGGTGCCGACTTTCGAAACCGAGGCACCGTTCGCCTATCTCATCTCTGCCGACACCGGCACCGTGCTGTTTGACAAGAATGCGGACGAGCCGATGCCGCCGTCATCCATGGGCAAGATGATGACGGTCTATGTCGCGTTCGACATGATCAAGAAGGGCACGGTGAAGCTGGACGACAAGATCACCGTCAGCCCTGAAACCTGGCGCGCCTGGAACAATCGCGGCTCTACCATGTTCCTGGCTGTCGGCCAGCAGGTTACGGTGTCGGATCTCATTCACGGTATCGTGACCGTTTCCGGCAACGACGCCTGTGTGGTGCTTGCCGAGGGACTGGCCGGCTCTGAGCAGGCCTATGTCGATCTGATGAACGAGGCCGCCAAGAAGCTGGGCCTGACCAACACCCACTTCGCCAACACCACCGGCTGGCCGGATCCGGAAGAGTACTCGTCCTCGCGCGACCTGGCGATCATCGCCATGCGCACGATCAATGATTTCCCGGACCTTTACAAAGAGTTCTACGGCGTCCCGTCGTTCACGTTCGGCCAGACCATGGGCGGCAAGCCGATCACCCAGCCCAACCGCAACCCGATTCTGGGCAAGGTGCGCGGTGCTGACGGCGTGAAGACCGGTCATACGGAAGCAGCCGGTTACGGCTTCACCGGTTCCGCCGAGCAGGACGGCCAGCGTCTGGTGATGGTGCTGAACGGCCTACCTTCCATGTCCGCCCGCACCAATGAGTCGGTCAAGCTGATGGAGTGGGGCTTCCGCACCTTCAAGACCTATAACCTGATGAAGAAGGGCACTGTGGTGGAGAATGCGCCGGTATGGCTGGGTTCGGAAGCGACCGTGCCGCTGGTGCTGGATCAGGACGCCGCCATCACGACCACGCGCTCTTCGCGAGGCAAGCTGAGCGTGAAGGTGAGCTACACCGGTCCGATTCCGGCCCCGATCGAGAAGGGCAAGCACATTGCCGACCTCGTCATTACCGCACCGGGCCAGAAGCCGCTGACCTTGCCGCTGAAGGCAGGCGCAAGCATTGAAGAAGCCGGGTTCTTCGCCCGTGCCTGGGCTGGCATGAAGAATGCCATCTTCGGCGCGCCGGAAGCGGTGCCCGCGGTAGCAGGCAAGTAAGACGTGGCGCGGGGGCGGTTCGTCACATTGGAAGGCGGAGAGGGGGCAGGCAAATCCACTCACATCCGTCATCTGGCGTCCTGGCTTCAGGGGCAGGGCCTCGAAGTGGTGACCACCCGTGAGCCGGGGGGTACTGAAGGGGCAGAGACAATCCGCCGCCTGATCGTGGAGGGCAGCGTGGACCGGTGGGACGCTCTCACCGAAACGCTGCTGCTCAACGCCGCCCGCCGCGACCATGTCAGCCGCCTGATTTCCCCTGCGCTGGAGCGCGGCGCATGGGTGCTGTGCGACCGATATGTGGACAGTACGCTGGTCTATCAGGGCATTGCCAAGGGCGTTGAGCCGGAAACCTTGCTCCAGTTGCACGCCCTTGCCACCGGCCCGCTGTGGCCAGACCTGACGTTGGTGCTGGACCTGCCGCCAAGCATTGGGCTGGCACGCGCTGCCGGGCGGGCAGGGACCGAGACCCGCTTCGAGGACCATGCCATCGACTTTCATGAAAAGCTGCGGCAGGGCTTTCTTGACCTGGCCGCGCGGTTTGCCGACCGGTGCGCCGTCGTGGATGCCAGCATGCCACTTGATGCCGTGTCGGCGGCTGTAGAGTCCGCGCTGCGTGAAAGGCTATGCCTGGGCAAGGGGCAGGATCTGTGAGCGCTGCCGAGCCGGTCGTTACTCCGATGACCAACCTGAAGCTGTTCGGCCATGCCGCCGCCGAGGCAGCGTTCCTTGACGCCTGGAAGGGCGGGCGGATGCACCATGCCTGGCTGCTGACCGGCCCGCGCGGCGTCGGCAAGGCGACGTTTGCCTATCGCATTGCCCGGTTTGTGCTTTCAGGCGGCGGCGCGCAGGAGGGCGGAGGCCTGTTCGGCGAGCCACTGCCGCCCTCGACGCTAGACGTTGACCCGGAGCACCCCGCCGTACGCCAGATGCTGGCAGGCAGCAGTCCAGTGTTGAAGGTGCTGGAGCGCGCCGTCAACGACAAGGGCAAGCTGGCCAAGGAAACCACGGTCGACCAGGTGCGGGCCCTAATACCGTTCCTAGGCACCACACCGGCCGACGGCGGCTGGCGCGTGGTGCTCGTGGACGCTGCGGATGACATGAACAGGCAGGCCGCCAACGCCCTGCTCAAGATGCTGGAAGAGCCGCCTGCACAGACGCTGTTCCTGCTGATCTCCCACGCACCGGGCCGGTTGCTGCCGACCATCCGCTCCCGTTGCCGGCGGCTGCCACTGGCTCCGCTGGAGGCCTCAGACGTTCAGGCGGCCCTTCAGATCGCCGCACCGGAGCTTTCTTCGGCTGAAATCGAACGGCTCGTACCGCTGGCCAAGGGCTGCACAGGGCGGGCGTTGCGCTTCGCCGGCCTTGACGTTCAAGGGCTGGAAGCCGCGCTCGATGCACTGGTTCGAACCGGGGACCCCGGTGGTGCCATTGCTCTGGAGCTGGCCGGCGTACTTTCGGCGGCAGCGGCGCAGGCCCGGTACGAGGCGTTTCTGGAGCTTGTGCCGGAACGTTTAGCTACCATCGCTGAGGATGGAGACCCGGCTGACCTTGCGCGTCTCGTGTCGCTGTGGGAGAAGGCTCGCGATCTTGCCGGCGCGGCAGTCCCTCTGGCGCTCGACCCCAAGTCCGTGGTGTTCGAGCTGTCTCAGGTAGTCGCGCAGGCGTCTGCCCGTCCCTAACCACTTGTGTGAGCCATGGCCGACCGTAACCGTTTCTACATCACCACCGCCATTGCCTATCCCAACGGCGCGCCGCACATCGGCCACGCCTACGAGGCCATTGCCTCTGACGTGATCGCCCGTTTTCACCGGTTGCTGGACAAGGACGTCTACTTCCTGACCGGTACGGACGAGCATGGCCTGAAGATGGAGCAGACCGGCCGCAAGCACGGCCTGACCGCTCGCGAGATGGCCGACAAGATGGCCCCGGCGTTCAAGGCGATGGATGACCGGTTCAACATCTCCTACGACCGGTTCATTCGCACCAGCGACGCCGACCACTACACCGCCAGCCAGGCGATCTGGAAGGCGATGGAAGCGTCGGGCGATATCTACCTCGACCGCTACGAGGGCTGGTACTCGGTGCGGGACGAAGCCTTCTACGACGAAAGCGAGCTGACCACCGGAGAGGATGGCGCCAAGCTGTCGCCGCAGGGCACACCGGTCGAGTGGACTGTCGAGGAAAGCTACTTCTTCCGCCTCTCCAAGTATCAGGACGCGCTGCTGGCCCACTACGAGGCCAACCCGGACTTCATCCGCCCGGAAAGCCGCAAGAACGAGGTGCTCAGCTTCGTGAAGGGCGGCCTGAAGGATCTCTCTATCAGCCGCACCAGCTTCAACTGGGGCATTCCGGTACCGGAGGCCGAGGGCCACGTGATGTACGTGTGGGTGGACGCGCTCACCAATTACATCACCGGCGTTGGCTATCCTGATGTGGAAGCAGAGTCTTTCAAGAAATACTGGCCGGCTGATGTGCACGTCATCGGCAAGGACATCGTGCGGTTCCATGCCGTGTACTGGCCCGCGTTCCTGATGTCCGCCAACCTGCCGCTGCCCAAGCAGATCTTCTGCCACGGGTTCCTATTCAACCGCGGCGAGAAGATGTCCAAGTCCGTCGGCAACGTGATCGACCCGAACGGTCTGGCCGACCTCTATGGCATTGATCCGGTGCGCTACTTCTTCCTGCGTGAAGTGCCGTTCGGTCAGGACGGCAGCTACAGCCACGAAGCTATCGTTGCCCGCGCCAACGCGGAACTGGCCAACAGCTTCGGCAACCTGGCTCAGCGCACGCTGTCCTTCATCGCCAAGAACCTCGGCGGCGTTCTGCCCGCCGTGGGCGAGGGCGGGAACGCAGACGACGCCGCCCTGCTGGCCGAGGTTAAGACTGCTACCAAAGAATTGATTGAGCGCTTTGAGAAGTTTGAACTTTCTCAGGGCATCGAGGCATGGATGCGCGGCGTGTTTGCCTGCAACCAGTACATCGACCATCAGGCTCCGTGGGCGCTGCGCAAAACCGATCCGGTGCGGATGGAAGCGGTTCTGGCTGTATTGGTACAGGCCATTCGTGATCTCGCCATCGCCATTCAGCCGGTTGTGCCGGGGTCCATGGCTAAGCTGCTCGATACGCTGGGTATCGCCGAGGGCGAGCGCAGCTTCGCCGCGCTGGACGACGGCGCCTGGTATCAGCGTCACAAGGACAGCGGCTTTACCCTGAGCCCGCCAAGCCCCATCTTCCCAAGGCTGGAGTTGCCCGCCGAAGAGGGCGAGACGGAAGCTATGAAGGCGTAAGGCATAAGCAGAGTAGGGCGCGTCAATGCTGGTCGATAGCCACTGCCATCTGAACTACGAGGGCCTGCGGGAAGACGTGCCGGGCGTGCTGGCGCGCGCCCGCGCTGCAGGCATCGGTCGGTTCCTCAATATTTCCACCAAGGAGCGGGAATGGCCTGAGGTGGTGGGTCTGGCCGAGCAGGAAGCGGACGTGTTCGCAACCGTCGGCATCCACCCGCACGAGGCAGAGACCCACCCGGACGTGGACACGGCCAAGCTGGTGGCTGCCGCCAGCCACCCGAAGGTGGTCGGTATCGGCGAGACGGGATTGGACTACTTCTACGACCACAGCCCGCGCGAGCAGCAGCAGACGGCGTTCCGCGCCCACATTGCCGCCTGTCGCGAGACCGGTCTGCCGCTGATCGTCCACACCCGCGATGCCGAGGAAGACACCGCGCGTATCCTGCGAGAAGAGATGGAGAAGGGGCCTTACACGGGCGTCATCCACTGCTTCACCGCCAGCCAGCAGTTCGCCGAGACGGCGCTGGAGCTGGGCTTTTACATATCCATCTCCGGCATTGTCACCTTCAAGAGCGCCAAGGATTTGCAGGAGACGGTGAAGACCATCCCGCAGGATCGTCTACTGGTGGAAACCGACAGCCCGTTCCTCGCCCCCGTACCCAAGCGCGGCAAACCCTGCGAACCGGCGTACGTCACCCACACAGCCGCCTTTGTGGCAAACTTGCGTGGGCAGACGGCGGAGGAGCTGTCGCAGGCCAGCACCGAAAACTTCTTCCGCCTGTTCAGCAAGGCGCGCTGAGGCGTCAAAATCTCCCGATCTCTGAACGGCCGTGTTCTCCTGCGCGGTCCAGACCGGGCGTGTTCCAACTACTCTTGAAATAGGGCGGCGCCTGCATTCGCCGGATTGCCATAGCAAAGCGGCGCTGCAGAGAATTGAGTCCTCATTGAAAACCAGAGCCGAGGGCTTTCGGGCCCGCCATGCGTTGCCATAAGAGCGGCAAACCGGTTAAGCAGACCGGGAATGACACGAGGTAGAGGCTTATGAAGGTTCGTATTCTGGGTTGCGGTACGTCTGGCGGAGTTCCGAGAGTTGGGAACATCTGGGGTCGGTGCGATCCGAAGAATCCGAAGAACCGTCGCCGCCGCGTGTCCATCCTCGTGGAAGAGGAGGGGGTAAAGATGCTGGTCGATACCTCCCCGGATCTGCGCGAACAGCTGCTCGATGCCAACGTCAACCGGCTGGATGCGGTGCTCTACACCCACGATCACGCCGACCATACCCATGGAATCGATGACCTGCGTGGCATCTTTCATACCATGCGTCGCCCGCTCGATTGCTATGCGGATGAAGGGACGGCCAACACCCTGAAGCAGCGCTTCGGCTATGTATTCCAAGGATTTGAAGGCTATCCCGCCATCGCCAGATTACATCTGATTGACGGGCCAATCGCAGTGGGGCCGCTGACTGCTCAGCCGTTCCGGCAGATCCACGGCTCCATCAACTCCATCGGCTACCGGTTCGGGAACGTCGCCTATTCAACCGACCTCAACGATATTCCGGCGGAATCAGAGCCTTACCTGCGGGACCTCGACCTCTGGATTGTCGATGCCCTGCGCTACGAGCCGCATCCCACACACCCGAACCTCGATCAGGCACTGGTGTGGATCGAGAAGTTCAAGCCGAAGCGGGCGATCCTGACCCACATGAACTGGGACATGGATTACGATGAACTGAAAGCCCAGCTGCCGCTCCATGTGGAGCCCGGTTACGACGGCATGGAGATCGAACTCTGACTGCCGCTCAGGCCACCCTACGGAGTAGGGCAGTTTATCGTTGATCCATCAGCGGTTTGCCCCACGGTCTGGAAGCGCTTAAAGTCAAGGAATACCACTGTCGCGTCGCGTTCCGAGTCCAGGGTGACTACTGGGGGAGCAGGAACATGTGGCAGGCGATCAAACAGGCCTATGGCGATTCATGGCAGTTCGCGAAGGCTTTCCCGTTGCTGGTGGGGATCGTCATTCTAACGGGGGGCGCCCAGCACGTTGTCGAATGGTCTACGGGCTTTTATGCCAGCATGGAAGCGATGCATCAGGCCGAAGCCAACTGGCTGAGGATGGCTTTAGGGGCAGCCAAGGCCGTATCGATTGTGCTCGTTGGTTACTGGGTAGCCCGGTATCTGCTGAGCAATGGTTCACGCCGCTTCACGACAGCGTCTGACCTGATAGCCATGCGACGCTATGGCGTCGCCGCACTAGCCTATGTGCTGATCACTGTTGCTACGGTGCTGATCATCGCCATGGCAGGAGCACAGCTTGTCGAGCGCACACTCCTGCCGATCATGCTCCTTTTCGTGGGCGCGGCGATCCGCACGTTGCTGTCCTTCTGGATCGTCGGTGCGGCCGTGGCCGAGCCAGCGGCGACGCTCCGAGAGTCAGTACGCCGAACGCGCGGTTCGCTCCTTTGGGGCGCGGCGCTGACAATCAGCGGCGCAATCGTGCCGCTTTCGGTTCATTATGCCCTGAGCTACGGCGCAGCTGGAGCTCCTCGGCTGCTAGCCGGAGCCATATTGGTCATGGACGCGCTGCTTGTAGGCTTCCTGGGCGTACTGGCCGCCAGTCTTCAAGTACAGGTCGCGCGGCGGGTGTCGGCCCGTAGCGGTCATAGCCTATCCATGACAGCAGTGGCGGCAGAATAGGGCGGGGAGAGGGGACTCTGCCGCCGCCCTGAAACCAACATCAGTGCTCGGGCTCAGCGATCGGCGTGACTTCGGCCTGCGCTTTCTCAATCGTTTTGCGGCGCTGGAAGACGCTGCGCATGTGGACCTCGTCCGCCTCGGTCAGCACGTCCGAAGCGGCCGGGAACAGCTCCTCTTCCTCTTCATCAATGTGATGGATGTATTCGTCGCGCAGATCTTCGAACTTCTCCATCCACTCATCCGAGGCGATATCAACCGTCGCCAGATGATTGAGCATGTCCTCGATTTCCTTGTGCTCCGCGACCGAGTGGCGAGCCTTGTCTGTAGTATCAGGCTTGGCAAGAATAACCGAATAAAGCGCCTGCTCCTCGGCGGAGGCGTGCCCCTTCAATTCCCGTGTGAACTCCTCGAACAGATTCATCCGCTCGTCCGGCGAGGCGTCTGCGTTCTCCAGTTTTTTCAGGAGGATGCGGTGACGATCATGGTCCGCGGTCAGCGCGTCGAAAATGTCTTTCACCTGCCTTGCCATAAAATTGTCCTCTATTTTTCGGCCCTTGCCTTTGGGGCTGCCAGCACAAACTGATATGCTTGGAAACGTTCCAGCTACGCTTGGGTTGCGATGGGCGGGAAGGGGCCGGGGGCGACGCCAAATTCAGGGCTCCTTCTTCGAATTCAATCGTTCTGCATGCGCAAATTTGAGCAAGAGTGATTTTAAGGGAGTCAGTATGTCCGATCGCGCCGGTCTACCAGTAACCGCTGTTCTAGGCCTGACCACAGCCACCGCACTGGCCCTTGCCGCCAGCGGGGCCTTGGCTGCGCAAGAACGGCGCCCGGAAGGACCGGATCGGCTTGTTGGCTTTGTCGGCGCAGGTGTTGGAATTGTGCCGAAGTACGAGGGCGCGAACGACTATAAGTTCATGGCAGGACCGGTGTTCGACCTGCGGTATGGTCGTTTCTACGCCAATCTATGGGACGGCATTGGTGTCGACGTCATTAGCACGGACAGATTCGAGGCCGGTCTTGGCCTGACCTACGTACGCGGGCGCAAGGCCAAGCATTCGCCAGAAGGCGTCGGCAAGGTCAAAAGCACCGTCGGCAGCCATGCCTATGCCCGATACTATCTCACGCAGGAGGTAAGCCTGACAGCCGGCGTAACGCACGCCTACGGCGGCACGGACGGTACGCTGGCTGATCTGACGCTCAGATACCGCCTGCGGCCTTCCAAGCAGGTGATGTTGCTGCCCTCGGTCTCCGCAACTTGGGCGATCGGAAGGCACATGCAGCGTTACTTCGGTATCAACGAGCAACAGGCCTTACGGTCGGGGCTACCGGAGTTCGATGCAGATAGCGGCATCAAGGACGTCTCGGCATCACTTACAACGATCTACTCGCTGAGCCGTCACTGGCATGTAAGTGCAACCGTTGGACTGGAACGCTACTTGGGCGACGCGGCAGACAGCCCGCTGAACGAGCGCAAATGGCAACCGGCCGGTGTTATCGGTATCGCATACAGATTCTAAATCCTGAATCCCGGAAAACAGGCGTAGGAGAACTATTTGCTCTCCTACCGCGGCCATCATTTAACATAACATGGATTATACGATTCTGGTAAGCGCTACGGTGTGTAAGGACAATTTAGAG
>NZ_DATBUP010000270.1:0-6435 GCF_036515995.1 Pedomonas sp.
CCCGCGCGGGAGAGCGCAGGGCCGGAACGCTTTTGCACACTGAACGCTAGACGACCCTCGTCCCCCCGGCGGGGAACCCTTAAAACCCCTACCCTGACGGCTTGACCGGCCTTGTCACCACGTCCGGCCGCCCTGTGCTCACAAGCGGTGGGCGGGCGCGGTGCTACGTTCGGGCGATTGCGCCCTCATGCAGCCTGCGATGATCACTGCGACGCCTTCCTTCCTCCAGCCACAACATCGCACGGAGGAAGCCCCAAGATACGCCTCATGCGGGTCAGGAAAGAACGCTCCCTCCCCGGCGGGTGAGCACCTGCTGCTCTGACGAGCAGGCTCATCGCGGTGCTTCCGCCATGGCATCGCTGCCATCGTCTACCCAAACGCTACCGACTCACTGTCGACAGGGAGACGATAGGCAATTGCCTAGGGAATGTCAAGCATCATCCTGTCATTTATGGTTTGTTACCTATTCCAGCAGGCCGCCGTTCCGCCAGTGGCGTCCCCACCGATGTTCGACCATGAGGGGATTTGCGGCAGCGGGCGGCTATGGTATTCACGGTTTCGTGGATAGGGTTTCGTATGGATCACCACCATAAGCCCGGGCAGTGCCAAGGCCCGGGCTTTTTTCGTTATGGGCCCGGAGGTGCCATCCCCGGACCCATGCCGCGCGCTATTTTGAACGCGAGATCTCCACGATCTTGAGCACAAGCATCACGAAGGCAATCATCAGCGTCGGAACGCCGATGATTAAATTGGATAGGATTTCATGTCTTATGGGACTCACCCCCTTTGACGGTCCGGATTGCAGCGCAGCGGGAGTGCTACGGTGCCGACCATCAGGGGGATTCATAACAGACAGCCTGCAAGTACATCTCTATTAATATCAATAATTACAATAGTTTAAATAAACGCGCATCAGGTTCCGGACGCGTGTCCCGCTAAGACAATGGCCCCACAAATGAGCGGGCGTTCCGCCAATGGCTTCGCCTTGGACGTTCGACCAGGAGGGGATATGCGGGAGGGGGCGGCTATGGTATTTACGGTTCCGTAGCTAGTACTTCGATGCGGATCACCACGATAAGCCCGGGCGGTGCCAAAGCCCGGGTTTTTTCGTTATGGGCCCGGAGGTGCCAACCCCGGACCCATGCCGCCCCTAACTGAGCGAGATATCTCCACGATCTTGAGCAAAAGACAACGAGCCCCTCGCCTCCCCCGACTTGGCAGGGCTTGCCTGCCTCGATAGGCTGCGCCGTGTCTTTCATGCGCGGGGAAACGGGAGGAACGTATGGATCGGGGGCGGGCGGTTGTCATTGCGATCGGAGCGCTGGTGGCGCTGGCCATCATCGGGTTCTTCACCGTGCTGCCAACGTGGTACGACCGGCATGTGAACCAGCTGGTGCCGAACCCGCCGCCGCCCGCCACGGGTGCGGCAGCCGCCTTGCACCAGCGGCTCGATGTGGTGGACCTGCACGCCGATCCGCTGCTGTGGAAGCGCAACCTTCTGAAGCCCCACAGCTTCGGCCATATCGATCTGCCGCGGCTGGAGCAGGGGCGCGTGGCGCTTCAGGTGTTCTCCTCCGTCACCAAGACGCCGCGCGGCCTGAACTATGACCGCAACCGCGCCGACAGCGACAACATCACCACGCTCGCCATCGCCCAGCTGCAGCCCACCCGCACGTGGGATTCGCTGCTTCAGCGCTCCCTCTTCCATGCCGAGAAGCTGCACCGGTTCGCGGAAAAATCGGACGGGCGGCTGCGCGTCATCCGCACCGTTCAGGATCTGGACGCCCTGCTGGCGGACCGGGCGGCGGGAAAGACGGTAACCGGCGGGCTGCTCTCCATCGAGGGACTGCACAATCTGGAAGGCAAGTTCGCGAACCTGGCCCGGCTGCGGGAAGCCGGGTACCGCATGGCCAGCCCCACCCACTTCTTCGACAACGAGGTGTCGGGCTCGGTTGCGGGTCTGGAGAAGGGCGGCCTGACGTCCCTTGGCCGGCAGGTGATCCGCGACATGCAGCGCAGCGGAATGGTCGTCGATCTGGCCCACGCCAGCCACGCCACCATTGCCGAGGTGCTGCAGATGGCGACACGTCCCGTGATCTTCTCCCACGGCGGGGTGAAGGCCACCTGCGACAACAACCGCAACCTGACCGACGACGAGATTCGCGGCATCGCCGCCACCGGCGGGGTCATCGGCATCGGCTTCTGGGACGCGGCGATCTGCGATACCTCGGTGGAAGGCGTTGTCCGCGCCATGCTGCACGTGCGCGACGTGGCGGGAGTCGACCACGTGGCGCTGGGGTCCGACTGGGACGGAGCGGTCACCACCGTGTTCGACGCCGCCCATGTTTCCGCCCTCACCGAGGGGCTGATGCGGGCGGGCCTGAGCGAGGAAGACATCGCCAAGATCATGGGCGGCAACGCGTTTCGCGTGCTGCGCGCAACCCTGCCGCAGGAGTGAGCAAAGAAAAATTCATCAGGGCGACGGATGCGCTTGACAGCACCGCGATGTGCCCGTACATGACGCGCCTCGTCTTGGTGCGCCCCGTTCGTCTAGCGGCCTAGGACGCGGCCCTCTCACGGCTGAAACAGGGGTTCGATTCCCCTACGGGGCGCCAATCTCCCGCAACACTGCGGCAGACGGCTTCCACAGAAGCGCACCATTTCCCACGGCACGATACACTTGGAAGATCTCTTCCAAGGGGGTCTGCAACCCCCTTGAACCCCCATTCGTTTTTTCTTGTCGCACCTGCCATCGGCCGCGTGCGAGAGCGCCTGAAACACAGCCTGAAAACGAACAGGGGTGCAGGGGTCAAAGACCCCTGCGAAAAGAAAAGGCCGCCCGAAGGCGGCCCCAAGGCGATGCAGGGGAGGACGCGCCTCCCCCACACACTCTCAACTATTAGAAATCGTACTTCACGAAGCCGTAGATACGGCGCGGCAGCGAGTAGTACGCCTCGGTGAAGCCGAAGGACGTGCGGGCATCGTAGCCTTCGCGGATGACCTGCTTGTCGGTCAGGTTCTGGCCTTCGACGCCCAGGGCCCAGCCGTTGTTCAGGTCGATCTGGAGACGGGCGTTGAGGATGGCGTGCGCCTTGCCCTTGAGGATCTCCGTGTTCGCCACGTCGATGTACTTGGAGTCCTGATAGCTGGCGTCCACGCGGAAGGTGCCGTTGGCATCGCCCAGCGGGAAGCGGGTGGTCAGGCCGACCGAGCCGGTCCACGGCGGGGTCTGCTTCAGCTTCAGGCCCGAACGGTCGAGCGGGTTGCCGAGGGTGTCGACCGACATGTACTCGAGGTACTTCGAGTTGATGTAGCCGACGCTGGCATCCAGCGAGAGCCAGTCGGTCAGGACGGCGTTGGCTTCCGCCTCGAAGCCCCACATGCGCGACTTGCCCGCGTTCTCGGTGCGCACGACGACGAGGCCGCTGCTGCCGACGAACGACACCGAGACCTGCTGGTCGGTGTAGCGGTTGTAATAGCCGCTGAGGTTGAGGCGCAGGCGACGGTCAAGCCACGAGGTCTTGAGGCCTGCCTCGAGGCTGGTCAGCTTTTCCGGATCATAGGTGCCGATTTCGTCAGCCGCGGTCGGGCGGCCGTTGAAGCCGCCGGAGCGGAAGCCCTTCGAGAAGGTGAAGTAGCCCAGCTTGTCGCCAGCGAACTCGTAGGACAGCGTCACCTTCGGCGAGAAGTTGCTCCAGCTTTCCTTGCCGCCGAACTCCGGATGGCCGTCGATGAGCGGGATGCCCGCGAACACGCGCATGCCGGTGGCGTCCAGCTTCTTGCGCTCCCAGGTGAAGCGCGCGCCGGCGTCGACCGACAGGCGATCGGTCAGTTCGTAGATGAAGTTGCCGAACGCGGCGAGGTTGGTGTTCTTCTGGCGCAGGTCGAAGTCGACGTTGAAGTCGAGCGCCGGAGCCATGCCCATCAGCATCGGGTCGCCGGAGGCCATCAGGGCGTCATACAGACCCTCGGCGGTGATCAGGCGGGTTTCCTGATGCGCGCGCTCGTAGAAGCCGTAGAAGCCGAGCAGGAGGCGGCCACGATCGTTGAACAGGTCGTCACGGGTCAGGTGGACTTCCTGGCTGAGCTGGGTGGCGCTGATCCACTGGTGATCGCCCGCGTAGTTCAGCGTGGACGCATCGCCATCGCGGGCGAATTCCACGTTGGTGTAGCGCACGCCGGTGATCGACTTCACGCCCCAGGTGCTGCCGAATTCCAGCGTCAGGCTGCCGTTCACGGCGTCGGCGTTGTCGACGTTCAGCTCCTTGTTGCTGGCGGTCTGCTTGATGTTGTCCGGCAGCACGGTGCAGCACGGCGCGACGAACGCCGAGTACAGATCGGAGATGAACGAGTTCTCGAAGGCGATCATGCTGTGCGCCGAAGAGTTCTGGCGCTGGTGCAGGCCATCGATGCTCAGCGTGGCGTCAAGGTCATCGCCGCGGTAGCGCAGGGCGACGCGGCCCGCGACCTGCTTCTCGTTGCCGAGATCGCCGGTGCCTGCCAGGTTCTTCTGCCAGCCGTCCGCGCGCTTGCCGATGACGGAGACGCTGTAGGCCCACTGGTCGTTGATCGCGCCGTCGTAGAGGCCGCGCAGCTGCACGGAGTCATAGCTGCCGACGCGCAGATCGACCGAACCGCTGTTCGAGCCTTCCGGACGGTGGGTGACGATGTTGATGGCGCCGCCGATGGTGTTCTTGCCGAACAGCGAGCCCTGCGGGCCGCGCAGCACCTCGATGCGCTCGATGCCGAGCAGCGAGGTGATCGCGCCGAACGCGCGGGCCTGATAGACGCCGTCGATGAACACGGCCACGGCCGGGTCGGACGTGATGATGTAATCATACTCGCCGACGCCGCGGATGAACGGGGAAATCTGGCTGCTGGAGCCGCCCGTGCCCGGCGAGAACGTCAGGTTCGGCGTGGACTGCTGGATGTCGGCGATCGACTGGATGCCCTTGCTCTCCAGCGCCGCCGCCGAGAAGGCAGCAACCGAAACCGGCACGCTCTGCATCGACTCCTGACGGCGGCGCGCGGTGACGACGATGTCACCCATGCCGAAATCATCGCTGCTGGATGCCGCCTGCTCGGGGGCGGAAGCCGCCGCCTGATCCTGTGCCAGTGCCGGCGTTGCGGCAAGAAACGCAAGGCTCAGGCCGAGTGCCGAAGCGCCTGCAAAAGCGCGACTATGGCGCATATTAACCTCCCGGTTACAACACACGCTCCCGTTCTGTGGCAGGAGCGTTTTTTTCATTTCGCAAAGAAACAAAGCAACGGATACGCAACACGACGCAGACACGGCCATGGCCCGGAAACGGGACCGCTGGCGTTTACAAACTGTTTTCCGGACCGGGCATTGCGGTCATCAAATCCCGAAGCCGCCGGACACGCTGAGCTGCTGCCCGGTGATGTACGCGGCGTCATTGGATGCCAGGAACACGGCCGCGCGGCCGATTTCCTCCGGCCGCCCCCAGCGCTTGATCGCCAGCGCCTTCAGGGTTTCGTCGATCCATTTCTGGCTGAACTGTCCCTGCTCCATCAGCTCGTGGAACATGCCCGCCTCGATGACACCCACCAGCACCGAATTGGCGCGGATGTTGAAACGGCCTTCCTCGCGCGCGATGCCCTTGACCAGCGATTCATTGGCCGCCTTGGGCGCGACCGAGAGCCCGTCGCGGTCCGGCCAGCGCAGATGCCCGGCCGAGCCCAGCGTGACGAAGGACCCGCCGCCGTTCGCGCGGAAATGGGGCAGCGCGGCCTGAACGGCGTTGAAGAAGCCGATGACCTCGACGTCAATGGCATGCCGCCAGTCACCGACAGACATTCTGGAAATGTGGAGCTGGTTGACGAGCGGCCCCGCCGCCCACATCACCGTATGGATGCGCCCGTGGACCTTCGCGGCCTCGTCGACCGCTGCCTGCACCTGCTCGGGCCGGGTGACGTCCACCTTGTGAATGCTGGACCCGACGCCTTCGGCGCGAATGCGCTCCGCCACCTTTTCAGCCGCCTCAAGCCGGCTGTGGTAGCAGACGGCAACCGCCGTGCCGGCCCGCGCGAACTCAAGCGCGATGGCCTGCCCGATGCCGCCGCTGCCGCCAAGAACGAGCACTGCGCCTTCAGGGAATTTCCGGTCCATGTCATCCCCTACGGTTCTGATTTATATCAGTGGTATAATGATTTGGGCAGTTAGATACCAAAATGCGCAAAGGTCAAGGCTGCCTGCTCTGCAAATTGACGCACCGCATGCTGTTAACCATTTGTACGTGACAAATTTGCCCCGCTATCGTCACGCAGGCCGTGCTTCGCCGTGGCGATGACCTGACCGCTTACACGGGCCGTCATTCAGTGATAGCACGGCAGGACGGGAGAGCAGCAGGCGCTCTCCGCAAGCGAGTGTCTGGATGCGCAAGTCATTTTGGATCGCAGGCTTCTATCTGATCG
>NZ_DATBUP010000271.1:0-17499 GCF_036515995.1 Pedomonas sp.
GCGATGACTTTCAATTCCTGCTTGAACTCGTCCGCGTGCTTTTCTGATTCCTCGGCGGCGGGGCCATGGTGTGCGCGGGTAGCGTCGATGCCCACCGCATCGATGGCGCGGTCAACCCCGATGCCGTTGGTCAACTCCAGAATAGCCTCGACCGGGTTTTCCTTCTCGTAATTGATGACCTCCGCGCCCTGACGGCGGGCCATGGCGAGGCGATCCTCATGGCAGTCAACGGCGAACACGCGGCCCGCGTTCAGCAGCTTGGCGCTGGCAATGGCGAACTGCCCGACCGGCCCGCAGCCCAGCACCAATACCGTATCGCCCTTGGAGATCTCCGCCAACTTCGCCCCGAACCAGCCGGTGGGAAAGATGTCAGAGAGCAGAATGGCCTGATCGTCCGTCACATCGTCCGGCAGCTTCACCAACCCGGTATGAGCAAAGGGAATGCGCGCCTTTTCCGCCTGAAGGCCATCGAAACCGCCGGCGGCCTCCGGTCCGCCGAAGAATGCCGTGCCGGCACGCTTGCCGCCCGGATTGGCGATGTCGCACTGAGCGAAGTACCCTGAGCGGCAGTAGGAGCAGGCCCCGCACGCAATGGTGGAGGGGATGACCACCCGGTCTCCAGGCTCGAAATTGCGCACGTTGGGGCCGACTTCCTCAACCACGCCCACGCCCTCGTGCCCCAGAATGGTGCCCGGCTTCATGCCGCTGACCGTGCCGCGAATGAAATGCAGGTCCGTGCCGCAGATGGCGGAGGCGGTAAGGCGCACGATGGCGTCCGCCGGGTCCTGAATTTTCGGATCGGGCACCTCGTCGATGCGAATATCCCCAACTCCGTGAAAGACAATCGCTTTCATCGCAAGGCTCCACCGTCTGCCGTGACATCCTGCGCACAAGCGCGAAACAGAAGGCGCAGGCTCTGGGCTCAACGTGCCAGCGATGGCTGGGTTGCCTGACCGCACGGATGGATTCGCGGGTGTTTGGGCGGGTTGTCGTAACTAACGGCGGCCCGGTAAGCTTTGCTCTTGCGATGTTTGCCGGGGAGTCCGCCATCAACCGGCAAGGTCGCAGACCTCCAGATGTTGGAGCGTGCTGGATGGGCAGATCCCTCCAGCACGAAATGCTCCAGAAAACTTAAGCGACAGGATTTTCCGCCGTTGCTGCGGCGTAGCGTTCAAGTGCCTGGGCGAGGTCCGAGATCAGATCGTCCGGATCTTCAAGGCCAATGTGCAGGCGCAGCATCGGGTGGTCCGTATGCCAGCGGGTGGCGGTGCGGATGGAAGTGGGGTTGGTGGGCAGGATGAGGCTTTCATAACCACCCCACGAGAAGCCCATCTTGAAGAAGCGCATGTTGTCGACAAGCGCGGGCAGTTCGCGGCGCTGACCCCGGTTCAGCACGAAGGAGAACAGGCCGGTTGCGCCCTTGAAGTCTCGCTTCCAAAGGTCGTGGCCGGGGCAGCCGGGCAGCGCGGGGTGAATGACGCGTTCCACCAGCGGATGCTGGGCCAGCCACTCGGCGACCTTGAGGCCGCTGGCCTGATGGCGCTCGAGGCGCACCTGCAGCGTGCGCAGGCCGCGCAGGGCGAGCATGGCATCATCCGGTCCGGCGCACTGGCCCATGCGGTAGGTGGCGGCCTTCATGGCGGGCAGCCACTGCGCGTTGGCGGTGACGGAGCCCATCATCAGGTCCGAATGGCCGCCAATGTACTTGGTGAGCGCCTGCACGGACATGTCCACGCCCAGCGTCATGGCCTGGAGATAAAGTGGCGTTGCCCAGGTGTTGTCGAGGATGACCGCCGCGCCGTGGGCGTGGGCAATCTCGGCGATGGCCGGAATATCCTGCACCTCGAAGGTCAGCGAGCCGGGGGACTCCACGAACACGGCCCGGGTGGTGGGGCGGATCAGGTCCGCGATCCCGCTGCCGATGGTGGGGTCGTAATAGGTGGTCTCGACGCCGAGCGGGGCCAGAACCTTGTCGCAGAAGGTGCGGGTGGGCTCATAGACGCTGTCCACCATCAGGAGATGGTCGCCGGAGCCCTGAATGGTGGCGAGCAGCGCAGTGTTGATGGCGGCAACGCCCGAAGGGAAGATCTTGGTGCCCGCCGCGCCCGGTTCCAGCTCGGTCAGTGCCTCTTCCAGCGCCCAGGTGGTCGGGGTGCCGCGCCGGCCATAGTAGAGGCCGGAATCGGGCGAGCGGACGGCAGCATCGAAGGCTTCCAGCGTGGAGAACACGCAGGTGGAGGCGTGGTACACGGGCGGGTTCACCACGCCGTGGGTCCAATCCGGGCGACGCCCGGCCTCGATCAGTCTGGTTGCGGTTCGGTGTGCTGCCGTCTTCTCGGTCATTTGTCTCAAGCGCCTGTTACAACGAGCCAGTTACTGCGGGGGTGTCGGGCTGACTGCCCCACTCGGTCCACGACCCGTCATAAAGCGCAACCTTGTCATGGCCAAGCAGATGCAGGCCGAAAGTCAGCACTGCCGCCGTGATGCCGGACCCGCAGGTGGTGACCACCGGACGGGAGAGATCAACGCCGGTCTGCTCGAACGCGGCGCGCAACTCCTCGCCGCGCTTGAAGGTGCCGTCCTCGTTCAGCAGTTCCTTGTACGGCAGGTTGCGCGCACCGGGGATGTGGCCCGAGCGCAGGCCGGGGCGCGGCTCTGGTTCGCTGCCGGAGAAGCGGGAGGCGGCGCGGGCGTCCAGCACCTGCTCCGCCTTGGTGGTAAGGTTCGACTTCATCTGTGCCAGCGAGCGGACGGCCTTGTCGTCCATCCACGGCGTATAGTGGCGGTGGCGCACGATCGGCTTGCCGGATTCGACCGGGCGACCTTCCGACCGCCATTTCTGCAGGCCGCCGTCGAGAATGGCAACCTGGTGCGAGCCGAACACCCGCAGCATCCACCACACGCGGGCGGAGGAGCGCAGCTCGGAGTTGTCATAGACGACGATGCGGCTGCCATCGCCCAGACCCAGCGCCTGCATGCGGCTGGCAAACTTCTCGGGGGAGGGCAGCATGTGGGGCAGGCTGCTGGAGGTGTCTGCGATCTCGTCGATGTCGAAGAACACCGCGCCGGGAATGTGCGCCGCTTCGAATTCAGCGCGGGGCTGGCGATTGGCGGCGGGCATGTGCCAGCTCGCGTCCACAATGCGCAGGTCGCTGGCGCCAAGTTCCCGCGCCAGCCATTCGGTGCTAACCAGAGCATCCATGCCGGTTCTCCTCATGCCGATCGTCCTATGGTGTCGGCAGTGCGTGGTTTCAGTGTAAGGTCGTTTCAGGAAGGCCTGCCGGGGGCGGAGCGAACCTGACGCACTATCCATACAGGCAAACCACACCACACGGACTCATATTAAGGTGACACGTTCGACAGGTTTGACTTCACATTTTTACATCATTGACAGCCGCCATTTACAACTCGTGTAACAGGCCTGCGTGATTGGCGGCGGCATGGTGCGGGCGTGAGGCCGGGGGATTTGACCCGAAACGCCGGTGGGATTAAGCGGAGAGTATGACGACATCCCCCGACATGACGCCGCTTGAAGGCACCCAGCTTGGCAAGCAGACGCCGCTGCCCAACTCTCCCGAGGAAGCGCGGCTGGACTACGTGCCGAACCCCCGGCCGGGGCGCAACTATCTTGTGCGCTTCACCTGCCCGGAATTCACCTCGCTCTGCCCGGTGACGGGCCAGCCGGACTTCGCGCACATTGTCATCGACTATGTGCCGGACCAGTCCATCGTGGAAAGCAAGTCGCTGAAGCTGTTCCTGCACAGCTTCCGCAACCACCGCGGCTTCCATGAGGATTGCACGGTCGGCATTGCCGAGCGCCTGGCCACCGAGATGAAGCCGAAGTGGCTGCGTATTGGCGGCTACTGGTATCCGCGCGGTGGCATCCCCATCGACGTGTTCTGGCAGACCGGCCCGGCCCCCGCGGACGTCTGGGTGCCGGATCAGGGTGTGCCGGGCTATCGTGGCCGGGGTTGAGGCTCAACCCGAGGTGGAACCGGATGAAAGGGGCCCTGCGCCCCTTTCGCTTTTTTCACGCCGGTGCTCGCCCGCGCTGCGGTGTGCGCTACGATGGCCGGTTGCGGCGCGGCTTGGGGCAGCCTGATCTCCGCTTCAGCTTCCGCAGGATTCGGGGCCAGTGTCACAGCGCGCGGGCTCGTCAGGACGGCCAGTGCCTGCTGGATGATAAAGCTCGTCCATAACAGGATGCCCAGTTGCTTGAACGTGTCTTCTACAAGCAATTGAATGGTCAGGTTGGGCCAGTAAGGCTCGGTGAGATCCAGCCCCATGGAGATGGCAAGAGCAGATACCGCCGCTGCGGGCAGTACGGGTCGCTTCAAGAGTTGCCGTCGAAACGTGAAAGCGATGATCAGCGCCGAAAGGGCATAGAGAAGAAGCACCGCCTTCTGATCAATGTAGAGGTAGCGCGGCGCCACCACCTCATGCACCTGAAATACATCGTCAAGACACAGGATGAGGCTGAACAGGCCGATGCAGCGCAGGAGCGTCAACTTCTCCGGCTGGGTGGTTTCGTCCTCTGCGACGGCGACGGTAAACAGGGCGATGGCTGCGCCGGCCGCCCAAGTCAGAATGCCAATCTGGCTGATCGCACCGAGGTAGAAGGGCTGTGCGCCCCATTCGGCCCGGTCACGTAGCATGGCCTGCATGATTTTGTAATCATAGAGAAAAATCAAAACAAGCGCGGCAGCGAAGACAGCAAAACACGCAATGATCCTGAAAAGCCACTGTATATCTTCTGACTGGGCGGCTCGCACTCCAGACATTGGCATTCCCCTCTCTCGGTCGGGTTTCGTTGCGCATGTGGAGGGGAATGTACTGCAACAAGACCGTAATAGTCTCGCGGCCAATGGTGGGATATTGGCGCTGAGCTGATTCCAAAGCGCATCTACCGGAAACAAGCTTCAGCGGACGATCAGCCCCAGTTCTGCCAGCAGTTGCCCGGCCTGCTCCCGCGAGATTGTCGCGCCGCGGAACAGACCCGCATCCACCAGACGCAAGCCGCCAAGGTCTGCGCCGCGCAGGTCAGCGCCGTCGAAGTGGCAGCCGCCAAGGCTGGCCTCGCGCAGGCTGCAGTCCTCGAACATCGTTTGGCGGAAATCGCTCTTGCGCAGATCGGCCTGACTGAAATCGACCCGGCGCAGGGTAAGCTTGCGGAAGGAGAAAGCGGGTAGCTTGGCGTTGATCAGCAGAGTTTCCTCGAAAACTACATCCAGCGCCTTGGCATCACTGAGGTCTGCCCCTGTCAGCTTGCAGCCTCGGAACGATGCAGACCCGAGCCGGGCACGGCGAAAGGCAGCGTTGTTGAAGTCGCCGGACAAGAAGCGTGCTTCTGACAGGTCCGCGCCCGTAAAGTCGCTGAGCGCCCCCCGGCAGGATTGCCAGCGCGAACCTTCCAGCCTCGTCTCGGTGAAATTCGTCCGGCGCAGGGTGCAGCGCTCGAACGTCCAGCCGGCAAGATCGAGCCTCGACAGATCGGCTTCTTCCAGGTCGCAGTCGGTCAGGGCGCAAGGCTGGCCAGAGGCTGCAAGCGCCACGACATCGGCCCGTGACAGGGTTTTCTCGCGGATGTCGCGATCGGCAAAGATATCCTTGGTCATGCCGCCTGATAGCGCAGCGAGCGACGGGCTCCAACGCTCGGTTTGGGGAGTGTGAAAAGCTCCATGGCGGGCAGTCAGTATACGTGCGTCGAGAATTTCCAACGAATGCGAAGTAATTATGAGAAATAATGAAATTATATTTATTAATTTACTGCGTTTGTCGATCTCATTTACACCTAATTGATTTGATTTTTTGTAATGTTCTGAACACTAAATAAAAATTTTTCGGCACGGAATTTGCCTGAGGAAGGTTGAACATGGCTTTTTCAGGAGATGCACGTGAGAAAGTGGACGAGAGGCATTGTCGTGGCCGCTGGTTGTCTGGTTCTGGGGGCGGTTTCCGCCGAGGCGGCGGTGCTCTATGGTGTGACTGGCGATGGCGCGACGACACCTGAAAGCCTGTTCGTCATCAATCAGTCTGACGCATCTTCAACCTTCTTCATGGCGCTTGGCAACGGAGACGATGGAGAAACCATCGCCTACAATCCCAATGACGGCCTGATGTACCACGCTTCCGGTATCAGCGATGGGGATCGCTTCTGGGAAGCCATCAATCTCAACACCAGGACCATTGTGCTCTCGACCCAGTTTGTCGGCCCGAACGTGGACGATGAGACGCTTGCGATCACCTACAATCCGAACACCGGGAATTTTCTGGCGGTGGATCGGGATGACGAGTTCTTTGATGTAACTCCGCTTGGGGCGGCGACAGATATCGGCGACGTTGAGGACAACCTCAAAGGCCTCGCCTTCGTGGGCGATACGCTCTACGGCGCGGAAGTCTTCAGCAGCGATCTGCATGTGCTCGACCCAACGAACGGCGCAACCCTTCTGACAGTGGGCGTCACACTGCCGGGCTTCGAGGTGCTTGGGCTCAACGGCCTTGCCACCGATCCTGACACGGGAGAGCTGTGGGGCATCGTCCGTGCGAATTCCGACGAAGGCGACACGTTTCGGTTCCTGGCCCTGATCGATCCCTTGACCGGGATCGCAACCTCCGTGGGGGCGCTGGGAGACAATTTCGCCGGGATCGCTTTCGTCCCGAGCGCAGTGCCTGAACCGGCTGCTCTTGGTCTGCTGGGTCTCGGCATTCTTGGTATCGCCGGTCTGCGCCGCCGCAAAGCCGCGTAGGTGCAATCAGGCGGTGCAAAACAGAGCGGCGGCTTGGGTTAAGGGCCGCCGCTCTGCCAAGGGATCAGGGAATCCCGATCAGCTTGTGCGTCTGGAGGGAAAGGCGCCAGCGGGGATGGGTGAGGCAGTACTCGGTCGCGGCCTGTGTGTTGGCAAGGCGATCGGGTCCATCCATCGGCTGCAGGAAGAAGTGTTCGAAATCGAGCGCTTCGAACTGGACAGGGTCGCCGCCTGCCTGCGGATAGACCAGTTTCAGCTCGCTGCCCTTGCGCACGATCATGTCTGAGCCGAGCTTGGGACTGACGCACACCCAGTCGATGCCCTCGGGCACTTCCTGCGTGCCATTGGTCTCGATAGCGATGGCGAAGCCGCGCGCGTGGAGGGCGTTAATGAGCGGGGCGTCCAATTGCAGCAGCGGCTCGCCGCCAGTGCAGACCACGTAGCGGTGTTCCGTGGTTGGACCCCATGCGGCTTCCACGGCGTCGACGAGGGCTTCAGGCGTCGTGAACTTGCCGCCGCCGGGGCCATCCGTGCCGATGAAGTCCGTATCGCAGAACTGGCAGATGGCTTTTGCCCGGTCTTCCTCGCGGCCGGTCCACAGGTTGCAGCCCGCAAAACGCACGAAGACGGCGCGGCGTCCGGTGTGTGCGCCTTCGCCCTGAAGGGTAAGAAACAGTTCCTTGACGGTGTAAACCATTGCCAGACCTATTTATACCGGCTCGCAGGCGTAACGGGTGGGGTCGGGCACGCCTGCATCTGCAAAGCCGCGGCGGCGGAGCTTGCAGGCGTCGCACTGGCCGCAGTGCAGGCCCTCGGGCGTCGGGTCGTAGCAGCTCCACGTCAGGCCGTAGTCCAGGCCCAGCGCCACGCCGGTCTTGATGGTGTCGGCCTTGGTTTTCTCGATCAAGGGGGTGTGGACGGTCAGCTTCCATGTGCCCTCCACGCCGCGCTTGGTGGCCTGCATCGCCATCGCCTCGAAGGCGCGGATGAAGTCGGGGCGGCAGTCCGGGTAGCCGGAGTAGTCGAGCGCATTGACGCCGATGAAGATGTCCTCCGCGCCGATCACTTCCGCCCAGCCGAGCGCGAGGCTCAGGAACACGGTGTTGCGGGCGGGTACGTAGGTGATGGGAATCTCGTCCGCCATCTCGTCTTCATTGCGGCCCTTAGGCACGGCAATGTCGGCGGTGAGGGCCGAGCCGCCGAAGGCGGACAGGTTCACCGGCAGCTCGACATGCCCCTTCGCGCCGAACACATCGGCCAGCTTGCGGGCGGAGTTCAGCTCGATCCGGTTGCGCTGATTGTAATTAATGGTCAGCGCGTAGATGTCGTAGCCCTCGGCTTTCGCGATGGCGGCACAGGTGGCCGAATCCAGACCACCACTCAGGAGAACAACAGCGGCTTTTGTCATACTGGTTCCTATGCGCCCTGCGCGCCTGTGGGGCAAGGGGGCGCGGCGTGCCTTACGTCTCTGCAGCCGGAACAAGCGGTGCGATTGCATCCAGCGTGAGGCGGAAGGGAGCCCGCACCTTGTCGAGCGGGCGCTGGATGGCATCGCCGCTCAGCAGGTCGAACCCGGCACTGGCGGCAGCACTGGCAGCGGCAGGTGTCGAGATGGCATGGACATAGCAGCGCATGCCGCTTTTGCGGGCGGCCTCGGCAAACAGCTCGGCGGTGAAGGCGAAGCGTGCGGGGCTGACGTGGCGGGCATCGAAGCCGACGGCGCTGAAGCCAGCATCCTTGATGTTGCGCACGGCAGCGGGCAGGGGCGGAACCTGCGCCCAGACAGTGCGGCAGAAGGGCTTCAGCCAGTGGCGGATTTCGTATGCGGTGTGCGGCGGCAGCCCTTCGGCAATGCCGCTGACCTCCACGATGAGATGGCGGGCGGCGGCACGCGGCAGGCTGGCGCACAGGCCGAGAAACTCCTGCCGGGCCTCCCGGTTGACCATGGTGGTGTAATGGACCGGACAGATGATGACACTGGGTGCATTGCGGCGGCCGAGACGCTGAACCTCTGCATGCACTCGGGCCAGGGTTGCGAGATCGAACTCGTAGGTGTCGCGCGGCGCGGTGGCGCGGCGGAGAATATCGTGGCCGTACAGTACGTCGCGCGGGTCCAGGATCAGCCGCATGCGTGCATAATAGGACGACACGGCATTGCGACGGACCGCCCATAGCGGCGTGAAGGTGAGGGAAGACTGCCCCGCCGGGCGCGCTGGCCCAGGAAATTTGGCCGGATGCGGCCGAGCGGGGAGCGCAGTCTCCGGCCGGGCGGGAGACGTGGCCTCTGACTCTGGGCGCGGCGTGGACGGAAGCCAGGGAAGATCGTCATCGCACAGCGAGGCTGCATCTTGCGCGACGGCCGCGAACTGGCGCTCAAGCAGATCATCAAGATCAGCCAGAGGCTCGATTACGCCTGCTTCCAGATTGATGGTGAGCATGGAGACGTCGAGCTTGTCGTCCGCCTCGCTCATGCCGAAGAGCTGCTGCCAGATCTCCTCGGCAAGGAAATGCGCCTTGATGCGGGCTTCATCGTGGCTGAGGCCCGCGAAGATTACGAGGTAAACCAGCTCGCCATAGCGCCGGAACATGTCGCTCGGACCGAGACGACGGCGGAAGGTAGTCTCGATCACCTCGGGCACGCGCGCCGCGAACTGGGGCCAGTGATCGCCCATCTGCTCCTGCACCGCCTGAAAGCCGAGAACCTGCAGCCGTCCAAGGGCCAGCTGGCCGTATTCCTGGGCCAGTTCCTTCAGATGGTTGGCAAATTGAGAGGGTTCGTCGCTTTCGATGGGCGCACCGGTGCTGACTGCCGCCCCATCTCCGGCCCCGTCCCCAGCCAAGGCATCCCGGTTGAAAAGCAGCGAGCGAATCCGCTGGCTGATGCTGGTCAGATCAGGCGCGCTCATGGACGCGCTCATGGGGCAGGGGGAACGTGCCGTGGGCGATCATACCAAGGTGAGGCTGTGCAGCGCCCATAGCAGAGAAAATCCACCATACATGTCTGGTCAGGTGGGTCAGGCTAAGGCGCAAAGCGCCAAGAAACCATTAAATTCTGCACTTGGCCGGGAGGGCCGGGCGATTGGCGGCTGGCCTCAGGCGGAGATGTTCAGGAGGCGGCCCTTGGCGGAATGGGCAGATGCGCGAGCTTCGCCAATTCGATCGATATAGAAGGCGCGGGCCCGTTCCTGCGGATCAGCCTCTGCTGCCGTTACAGCCGGCACCTGCCGCAGACGATCCGGCCGGGCGACGGCGGTGAGACCGTACCGGTGCGGGGCAGGAAGGGCCGGGGTCACTTTCAGCATGGGCAGACCTTAACAGTTTGGTAACAAGTTGTTAAGCAATTGCCGGGCCAAATGGTTCCATGAACTGATAAATCAATAACTTGATTGATTAACGAGAGCGACGGAATCATTGCGGATGTAAAATTTGCCGACAGGTTGTGGTTCCCAGGCGCGGCGCAGGGCGAGAGCAAGGCAGTCTCAGATGCACCTGGCGCGACTTGCCCTGCAAAAACAGTTGAACAAGAGGGTGAAAAAGCCCTAACCCAACAGTATGAAGCGCACTCATCTTCCGCTGAATGCCTTGCGTGTCTTCGACGCGGCGGCCCGTCACCTGTCCTTCACCAAGGCTGCCGATGAACTTGCGGTCACGCCCGCGGCTGTTGGCCAGCATATCCGGGCGCTGGAGGACCTGCTTGGCGTCATCCTGTTCAAGCGATTGGGGCGCAATCTGGCACTGACGCCCGAGGCCGAGCGCGCTCTGCCGCCGCTGCGGGACGGTTTCCTGAAGTTCGAGGAGGCAGTGCGTACTCTTCAGGTGGCGCAGACATCGAAGTCGCTCACCATCAGCGTGCCGCCGTCTTTTGCCGCCAAATGGCTGGTGCCGAGGATTGAGCGCTTCGTGGAGCAGCACCCGGAAATGCAAGTGCGCATCTTCGCCGCCATGCAACTGGTGGACTTCAATCAGGAAAACATCGACCTCGCCATTCGTTTCGGGCGTGGCGATTACCCGGAGTTGATGAGCGAGAAGCTGCTGGACGAGCATGTGTACCCGGCCTGCGCGCCCTCGCTGCTGGAGCGCTTCCCGATCAAGACGGCAAATGACCTCGTGAATTTGCCACTCATTCATGACGAAGCCGCCGATGTGGACGATGGCTGTCCCAACTGGGCGATGTGGATGAAGGCCGCGGGCGTCGATCACCCGGATCCTGAGCGGGGCCTGCACTTCAACCAGTCTTCTCTGGCCATCGAGGCCGCAACGGCCGGCAAGGGCGTGGTGCTGGCCAAGGCTGCGATTGCCGCCGCCGACATCGAGGCCGGGCGGCTTGTGCGCCTGTTCGACAGTACTCATGCTGTGGAGTTCGGCTACCACCTTGTCGCCCCGGAGCCGCAGTGGCGGCTAAAGAAGGTGCAGACCTTCATCAAGTGGGTGAAGGCGGAAGCCGCAGCGCATCAGGGTTGAGGGCCGCTTGGTCCACGCGAGGGCGCGAGATCCCCGCTGACAAACCGGATTTTCAAGCTGTGCACTGCCCTTGCCAACCGTGCCGGATGCGTCACAATGACGGGCATCAGGCAGGGGAGACATGCACATGGGTTCAACCTTCTTCATCGTTCTGGCGATCGTGGCCATCGTTGTGGTGGCCAAGGGCGTGGTTACGGTCCGGCAGGGCTTCGAGTACACCGTCGAACGGTTCGGACGCTTCACCAAGACGCTGACGCCGGGCTTCCATCTCATCATCCCCTTCGTTGACAGCATCGGGCGGCGCATCAACATGATGGAGCAGGTGCTGGACATTCCGGGGCAGGAGATCATCACTCGCGACAACGCCATGGTGGGCGTGGACGGCGTGGTGTTCTTCCAGGTGCTGGACTCGGCCAAGGCGGCTTACGAGGTGTCTGACCTCATGAACGCCATCATGAACCTGACCACCACCAACCTGCGCACGGTGATGGGCTCGATGGATCTGGACGAGACGCTCTCGCAGCGTGACGCCATCAACGCGCGCCTGCTGACGGTGGTGGACAAGGCCACCCATAGCTGGGGCGTGAAGGTGACGCGCGTGGAGGTCAAGGATATCCGTCCGCCGCAGGATATTGTGAACGCCATGGCCCGCCAGATGAAGGCCGAGCGCGAGAAGCGCGCCGCCATTCTTGAGGCGGAGGGCCAGCGGAACTCGGAAATCCTGCGGGCCGAGGGTGCCAAGCAGTCCCAGATTCTGGAAGCCGAAGGCCGCCGCGAGGCTGCGTTCCGTGACGCCGAGGCTCGCGAGCGTGCAGCAGAGGCCGAAGCCAAGGCGACCGAACTGGTGAGCGAGGCCATTGCCAAGGGCAGCGCGCAGGCGATCAACTACTTCGTTGCCCAGAAATATGTGGAGGCCATGACCGCTTTCGCCGACAGCCGCAACAGCAAGGTCATCTTCATGCCGATGGAGGCCTCCGCGCTTGTCGGCTCGCTGGGCGGCATCGGCGAACTGGTGAAGGCGGTGGCGAGCGAGGGGGCGCCGGGCGCTCCACAGGCCGCAACCGGCCTGCCGCGCACCCGCGACCAGTGAGGCGGCCATGAATCTGGAGCCGATGGCCGGTTTCTTAACCTTCTGGGCGTGGTGGGTTGCGGCGCTGGTGCTGGCGGCGGTGGAAACCGTCGCCCCCGGTGCGTTCATGCTCTGGCTGGGCATTGCCGCAGGCCTGACCGGGTTCGTCACGCTGGCGACGGGTCTGGGCTGGGAGGGCCAGCTGGCGGTGTTCGCCATCCTCGCCATCGTCTCCGTGCTGTGGGGCCGGAAGTGGGCGAAGCGGCATCAGGGCAGCGGGCCGAGCAGCGTCAGCCGCCGTGCGGACCAGTTGCCGGGCCGCGCCGTGGTGCTGGTGGAGCCCATTCTCCATGGCACTGGCCGGGCGGAGCTGGACGATACGGTATGGCTGGTCACAGGGCCGGACGCCCCGGCAGGCACGGTGATGCGTATTGTGCGAACCGAAGGGGCCACGTTGATCGTTGAGCACATCGGATAGCGGAAGCCCCAGGCAAGAGGCGCGACGATGAGCGGAAATGCGGACGATCAATTCCAGGCGCTGATGCTGACGAAAGACGGCGCGGCGATGAAGGCTGACCTCGTTACCCTTGGCGAGGATGCGCTGATGGAAGGCGACGTGGTGGTGGACGTCAGCCATTCATGCATGAACTACAAGGACGGCCTCGCCATCACTGGCGCAGCGCCCATCGCCCGGACATTTCCCATGATCCCCGGTATTGATCTGGCGGGGCGGGTGCGTTCCTCCGCACACCCCGACTTCAAGCCGGGCGATGCGGTGGTTCTGAATGGCTACGGCTTGGGCGAAACCCATTACGGCGGCTATGCCAGCCGCGCCCGCGTGCACGGCAAGTGGCTGGTGCCGCTGGAGAATATCACTCCGTTCGAGGCCATGGCGATCGGCACGGCGGGCTATACCGCCATGCTGTGCGTGATGGCGCTGGAGCGGCACGGAGTTCATCAGACCGAGGGGCAGGTGCTGGTCACCGGCGCGGCGGGTGGCGTCGGCAGTGTTGCCATCTCCCTGCTCTGTGCCCTTGGCTACTCGGTTGCAGCCTCCACCGGACGGCCGGAGGAGGCCGATTATCTCAAGTCTCTCGGCGCGGACGAGATCATCGACCGCAATGAGCTTGCCGGGCCGGGCAAGCCGCTGGGCAAGGAGCGGTGGATCGGCGCAATCGATACGGTTGGCTCATATACGCTTGCCAATGTGTTGGCCCAGACCCGCTACGGCGGATGCGTTGCGGCCTGCGGACTGGCGCAAGGAGCGGATCTGCCGGTGACGGTGATGCCGTTTATCCTGCGCTCGGTCACGCTGGCAGGGGTCGATTCCGTTCAGGCCCCGATGGGCCTGCGCCGCGAAGCCTGGCTGCGCCTCGATCAGCTTATCGACCGGGAGAAGCTCAAGACCATGACCCGCACAGTTCAACTGGCGGACGTGCCTGCCCTTGCGCCCGATTTCCTTGCCGGCAAGGTGAAAGGCCGAGTGGTGGTGGAGATGCACTGAGGGCATCGAGGGACTTAAAATCCCTTGCTTGCGCTATTTTACCGGCTGTTTCTGTCTTTCCGCGATGTGCGTGCGTACGAAGGCGACGCGCTCCGGGACGGACGCGAGCGGCAGCGTGACCAGGGTATAGCCGAGGCTGGCGTAGACTGACGCCATGGCCTGATATGTGGCCTCCGCTTCCTCCGGGCTTTGCTTCCGCTCTGCGTCCTGCGCGAAGATTTCCGACCAGTGTGGGGCGATGAAGACCGTCCGGTTATATCGAAAAACCTCGGCCGCCCGCTGCACGTGTGGCGGCACCGGTAAGCGGCAAAGCGTAAGATAGCCGATCACATCCGGCACGCCGCGATCAAGAACAACGGGGCCTGGCAGTGCGCGTGCCTCCCGATGGGAGCGCAGTTCCCACGCCAGCATCAGTTCAGCGAAGGCGGCCCGGTCGCCCCAGGGCAAGGCGCTGCCGCCGATGGCGACCTGATCCTGAATGATGGCGCGTCCCGCCTCGGGCATATGGCTGAAGCCGACGTTGGCCAGAGCGTTGACGAGACTGCTCTTGCCTGAGCCGGGACCGCCCGTGATCACGAAGAGGTGGTCAGTCATAACCGTTCCATCCGTGGCTGTTGTTCATCCTGCCCGCCACTGTGTTGATCCTCCGGTCCGCTAATTGAATAGCGAGGCGAAGCGTGACTGCCCGTTTTTTAATCAAATGGTACTCAGCCTTTTAAATACAGATGCTTAGTCCTGTTGTGCTTGCGGAATGTACATGGTTATCCACAGTTGTTGTGGACAAACCCCGCCTGGGTCTGTGTTGCACCGATTGCCAACGTCAAAGCCCCGATCGGGTGGGCAGATCGGGGCTCTGGTGTCTCTCGCTGGGTGCGCTGCGCTTTATCGGCGTTGTTTCAGGCGATGCGCGGGGCGAGGAGGGCCATCAGGCGTTCGCAGCCGAGGGCGTCTTCTTCGTCGAAGCGGGAAGGGCTGGGGCTGTCCAGGTCGAGCACGCCGATGATGCGGCCCTCGTGGGAGATCGGCACGACCAGTTCGCTGCGTGAGGCGCTGTCGCATGCAATGTGGCCGGGGAAGGCGTGCACGTCCGGAACGCACTGGGTTGCGTTCTCGGCGACGGCGGTGCCGCAGACACCCTTGCCGATGGCAATGCGGATGCAGGCCGGGCGGCCGATGAAGGGGCCGAGTACCAGCACGCCGTCAATCAGGCGGTAGAATCCGGCCCAGTTGAGGTCGGGCAGGCTGTGAAAGATCAGGGACGCAGCATTGGCCATGTTTGCAATCGGATCGGGCTCGCCGCTGGTCAGGCCATCAAGCTGGGTCAGCAGTTCCGCATAGCTGTCCGTCTTGTTCTCGCTGAGAGCTTTCACTTCAAACATGCCGTGTTCCATCTGTTGCAGGGCGGGGCAGCCCGCCGAATCCGGAAAGCCAGCAGATACGACGTGATTTCAGTTGTAACAAGCGCGGCGGAGCAGGCTGACCAGGACGATCAGTGGCCTGTTTGTCCAGTCAAAAGCGGACGGGCCCACAGTCGGCTTTAAACGCTCACTGAGAGGTTTTTGCCTATCTCGGCTAGGGGTGTAGCGCGAGGGTTTGGAATCGCACTGCAAGGGGTGCTCACGGGCGATTGCGGAGCATTGCCAAGCCTGACCATGCTCCGTGTCACGTTCGGGTGCTGATGAAGCGCCTTAGCCCGGCTGCTTGGTGATCTTGCGCGGGTTGATGCCTGCGGCCACCAGAACCTGCTCGGCGGCCTGATTTTTCGGCAGCGAGCGGAACTTCTCCACTTCGCCTTTGAAGCGGGCCAGTTCCGAGCCCTTCAGCGAAGAGCCGGTGGGGATGGCGGTGCCAGCCGGATTGATCGCCTTGCCGCCCTTGTAGATTTCGTAGTGCAGGTGCGGACCGGAAGACAGGCCGGTGGTGCCGACGTAGCCGATGACCTCGCCCTGCGCGACCTGAATGCCGCGGCGAATGCCGGCCTTGAAGCCCTTCATGTGGGCGTAGGCGGTCTCATAGCCATTGGAGTGGCGAATCTTGACGTAGTTGCCATAGCCGCCATGGCGGCCGGCAAACACCACCGTGCCCGAGCCTGCCGCCATGATCGGCGTGCCGGTGGGAGCGGCGAAGTCCATGCCCTTGTGCATGCGGGTGTAGCCCAGCACCGGGTGGCGACGGACGCCGAACTGGGAAGAAATACGTGCGCCGTCAACAGGGGTGCGCATCAGCAGTTTCTGGATGGAAGCGCCGTCCGGGTGGAAGAACTGGCCACGCTCGCCCTTGGGCTGAAACCAGGTCAACTCCACGTCCTTGCGCTTGCCGCCACGCTCGAGGCGAGCATAGAGCAGGCGGCCGGTCTTCTCTTCGCCGGTCTCGGCCACTTCACGCTCGTAAACGAAGCTGAAGCGATCGCTGGAGGCCACTTCGCGGGCGAAGTCCACACCGAACGACAGCGCCTTGATGTACTGGGCGACGATGCTGGAAGGCACGCCCAGCTTGCGGGCCGAGACGTAGAGGCTGCCGCCCACTTCGCCTTCCACGCGGGCCGGCGCCTTCACCACCTTGATATCCATGGACTTGGCCATGAAGTCTCCGCCAACTTTGGCGACCTGCACATGCTGGTCGAAGGAGGGGCGGAAGGAGAGCATCTCGAGCGGACGGGGGTCCTTGCTGGAGACGCGGCGGCCGAGGGTCATCTGGAGCGTGGAGCCGCGCGGCGGGTCCTTCAGTTCGGCTGCCGGGCCGACGGCTTCGGCGATCTTGCGTGCATCCGTGCGGGAGACGCCGGCACGGCGCAGTATGGTTTCGAGGGAACCACCGCGGGCCAGCGGCACTTCCTTATGTACAGTGTCCGGCTCGGGTTCCTCGGCGATCGTCTTGGCCAGCGGAAGCATCGGCACGCGCTCGCCGGTCTGCGCGCCGGACATCAGCGGTCCGATGACGGACGGCTGATAAACTTCGATCTGCTGGGCAGTGACGATGGAAGAGGTGGTGGTGGCAGGCAGGGGCTGAATTGGATTGGTGAAGGCGAGCCAGCTCGCGGCGGTCAGCAGACCGCCGAGCGTGACCAGGCCGCGCCACCAGCGAAGGGATCCGATCTGATGGCCGAGATCAACGGCCAGATCGAATTCACCTGCTTCCAAAGGCGCAATGCCAATAGTGTCCGTTTCGCTTTGTGCAAGCGCTACGAGGCCCGTTTTCAGCAAACCCCAGTCTCCCTGAGTCCCTGCACGACTCACCCGCCCAATCGAAGAGACAGGTAATCCAAAACACGACAGCTGCGAAAACTGTCCCGCTTGAGTGCCGATGTCAACCAATAGCCAAGCTGATAGCGGGAGAAAATTTCTACTCTTGAGGTAAACAAACTCTTAATATTCCGTCCGCCATACGACATCCGGATTTTGATACGGCGAAACGTACAATATCTTTGCCGAGCGACCCTTGCATTGCGTTGGGGGGGATATCAGATTCCGAAGTGATATGGGTGCAATGGGTTCGAGCAAGGTTACGGCCGTCCTGGGGCCGACAAACACCGGGAAAACCCACCTGGCGGTTGAGCGTTTGTGCGCCCACTCCTCTGGAATGATTGGTTTTCCGCTGCGTCTTCTGGCGCGGGAGGTCTATGACCGCGTGGTCACACTCAAGGGGGCTGACCAAGTCGCCTTGATTACCGGCGAGGAGCGAATCGTCCCGCCGAACGCACGTTATTTCCTCTGCACCGC
>NZ_DATBUP010000272.1:0-22609 GCF_036515995.1 Pedomonas sp.
CGTGCTTACCGCGAGGCCGAACTGCGTCGCCGCCTCGTCACCGATCCGCACTCGCCGTCGGAGTATCGCACCAACGGCATCGTCCGGAACATGGACGCCTGGTACAAGGCGTTCAACGTGAAGCCGGGCGACAAGCTCTACCTGGAACCCAAGGACCGTATCCGCGTTTGGTAAAATCGTCGGCGAAACGATGCGGATACGCACCGCTCGTTTGATTACGGTCAGTGGTTCCTGGGGAGGACATTGAACGGGAAGAGGCAGCTTCGGCTGCCTCTTTCTGTTTTCGGGCCGCGTTTGGCTTGCGCCACACCTCGGCTTCTCTGCTTAACCATCTGAAATTTCGCAATTTGCATTCTTCCTGCGACTTTTCGGTACGGCTCCGCTTGCCACGTCTATTACACTGTAGTAGAACTACGACGAGTTCGGAGATTCGCTATGGCATCCATTCCTGACCTGTCCAAAGCCGAGTACGACGTGCTGCGTGTCCTGTGGCGCTTGCGCCAGGCGAGCGTGCGCGAAGTGCATGACCGGCTGGAGGCGGACACCGGCTGGGCCTACACCACCACCAAGACGGTGATGGATCGCATGGCCGCCAAGGGCCTGCTTGAGCGCGACAACCTGCATGGTGCGTTCGTCTATCGCCCGCTCGTCTCTCGTGCGGCCGGACTGGCGCGTTTTGTCCGCTTCTTTGCCGACCGCGTGGTTGAGCGCGACCTCGGCACCGTGCTGGGCCTGTTCCGCGACAGCGAGGCGCTCAGCAAGGAAGAACTGATCGAGCTGGAGCGTCTGGTTCAGGAAGAAGCCGAGCCTGAAGAGATCACCGCTGGGGAAGGGGAGAAGCGGTAATGGACACGGGTTTCTTTGCGGCCTTCACCGGCCTTTCCGGCAGCGTGGTCGACTTCCTGATGCAGCAGTCCCTGTACGCGGCGGCAGTTGCCGTCGTGGTGTGGACCGTGCTTGCCATCGTCAAGCCCCGCCATCCGCTGCTGCATCTGACACTGTGGTGGTTCGTGCTGGCGCGGCTGGTGCTGCCCGCCGATCTTGCCACTTCATGGAGCCTGCGCGCCTCGGCAGAGACCCTGCTGGCAAAGGCAGTGTGGCCGCTGGGCGAGCCGCACGTCAACGTGGTGGGTGGGGAAGGCTCGGTCCCGGTTTCAGATCTGGCCCATGCACCGGGCCAGGCGGCGTCACAGGTTGGGGTACAGGCTTCGGCCATGCCGGTAGAGGCGGTGGCGTCCACTGCGGCCGACATGCTGCCGCTGGCGCTTTTCCTGTTCTGGGTGGGCGGTGCCGTGGCCATGGCCGTTCTGCTGGCCCGTTCCGAGCGGTCCGCGCGCAACACTATCGCCATGGCGGAACCGGCGGAAAATCCACTGCTCGGCCAACTGGTTGACGCCTGGGCGCAGCGCTTCGGCATTTCGCGCCACGTGCGGGTGCTGGTAACGCAGGAGGCAACCGCGCCGTTCACCGCGGGCGTGCTGCGCCCGGTCATCGTGCTGCCGCGCAAGCTGCTGGACCGGCTGGACGCGGTGGAGATGAGCGCGGTCATCGGCCATGAAATGTCTCATATTCGCTCGTTCGATGCCGCGTGGCGCATGGTCGAGCGTGCGCTGCTGGTGGTGTTCTTCTTCCACCCGATGGTGTGGATGGCGGTGCGTCGCATCGACACTGCGCGCGAGGCCGCGTGCGATGTCTCTGCCGCCAACAGCGGCGTCGTTGGCCGCAACGCCTATGCAAAGAGCCTGCTGGCGGCGCTGAAGGCGTTCCGCATCGAGCCGGAAATGGCTTTTGCCCGCACCCTCAGCATTCAGGGCGGCACGGGCGATGGCCTCAGGACTCGTCTCGTCTGGCTGAAGGGTGAGACCGCCATGTCAACGCCGGCCAAGGTGCTTGGTGCGGTTGGAATTGTTGGCCTCGGGCTCCTGGTTCTGCCGATGGCGCAAGCGCGCCAGAGCATGCCGGCTATTGATACGGAAACCCTGGATGCGAAACCTCCGGCTGCTGCTCCAACCGCACAGCCGGTGAAGGCCCCCGCAGCGCCGCATGCTCCAGTTGCGCCGTTAGCGTCTTCTGCTCCAGCCGCACCTGCTGCTCCGGCTGCTCCGGCTCCGCATGTCGCGCCCGTCGCTCCGGCCGCGCCCGAGTTCGCCCGCCTGCATCGGGAGGATTTCGGCGCTGCTATTGAGGAAAGCATCGAAGCGCGCCTCGAGGCCGAAGAGGCTGCCCGCGAAGCAGAGCTGGACGCTGCGGAAATTCGCCGCGAAGCGGAACAGGAAGCCCGCGAGGCCCAGCTGGAAGCGCGTCTTGCGGCGGCTGAAGCCCGGCGCGAAGCGGATCTGATGGCTCGGGAAGCCCGCCGCGAGGCAATGCTCGCAGCCAACGAGGCGCATCGCTCCACCATGGAGGCGCAGCGCGCCGCCGATGCAGCGCGCCGCGATGCGCTTCTGAAGGCGGCCGAGGCCCGGCGGGAAGCTGCGGCAGATGCTGACGTGGCGCGTCGCAAGGCACGCGCAGAGGTCAACCGGGCACAGTGGGACGCTCAGTCTCGTGAGGCGTGGACACAACAGGTTCGCAGTGAAGCCATGGGTACGGCGGTCAGCAGCCTGCGGCGTACGGCAGAGCAGATGCGCACCAATCCGGATATGTTTCTGGACAGGGGCGCGGTTTACGGCCGCTCGACGATCCAGACCCGCGAGGAACTCAATCAGGTCGCAGCGGAACTGGAGGCGAAAGCCAACCAGCTGGAGCGGGAAGCCCGCAGTCGGTAACGCTTGTTGTGATTACTCGGGCGGGGTGAAGCGCATCAGCGCCGCCTCGTCCGCCTCCAGCTGCTCGAGGCGGGCCGCTTCCTTTTTCACGTTCTCGATGTAGCGGGCGCTGGCAATGTCCAGAGTCTTGAAGTCGGCAAAGGCATCGGCCAGCGCGTCGCGCACCCGGTCCACCTCGGTGGTCAGCTCGGAGATTTCCTGCTCGATACCGTGCCGGGCCAGCCGCTGCCGTTCCAGATAGGCCCCGAAATCTGCCAGGCCTACCAGAATTTCCGGCGCGCTGAAGCTGGCTTCGGCGGAAACTTCCGCCTCGATCGCCTTCATCTTTTCCTCAAGCGCATCCTGCTTGGCATAGAGCGCGCCCAGTTCGCGGCGCAACTCGTCCAGCTCGTTCTTGCGCAGTCTGAGGCCGGCATCATAGGGCGTTTTCATCGCGCGGCTCCGTCAGGTCCTCAGCCCAGAATGGCGGCCAGCTGCTGGAAGCTGTCAGCGGCAAAACTGTGGTCGCCCTTGCGCTGATTAAGGAACGCCTCAATCCTTGGCGCATAGTTCAACGCTGCATCCACCTCCGGGTTCGAACCTTTCCGGTAGGCGCCGAGTCGAATCATCTCTTCCATGTCCGCATAGACCGACAGATGGGCCTTGGCGGCGCGCATGAGGCGGTTCTCGTCGTCCGAGTGCGCATGGGGCAGGGTACGGGAAACCGACTTGAGCACGTTGATGGCCGGGTAGCGCCCGCGCTCGGCAATGGAGCGCTGCATGACGATGTGCCCGTCCAGAATGCCGCGCACGGCGTCGGCCACCGGCTCGTTGTGGTCGTCGCCGTCCACCAGCACGGTGAACAGGCCGGTAATCGCGCCGCCGTTGCCGGTGCCGGGCCCGGCCCGCTCCAGCAGCTTGGGCAGCTCGGCGAACACGGTCGGCGTATAGCCCTTGGAGGCGGGCGGCTCGCCCGAGGCGAGGCCGATCTCGCGCTGGGCCATGGCGAATCGGGTCACCGAATCCATCATGCACAGCACATGCTGGCCCTGATCACGGAAATGCTCGGCCAGCGCGAAGGTAAGATAGGCGGCCTGACGGCGCATCAGCGCGGGCTCGTCGGAGGTGGCAACCACCACGATGGAACGGGCAAGGCCCTCCGGCCCCAGATCATCCTCAAGGAATTCCTGGACCTCGCGGCCACGCTCGCCGATGAGGCCGATGATGGCCACGTCGCAGTCCGTATAGCGGGCCAGCATGGAGAGCAGCACGGACTTGCCGACGCCAGAGCCGGCAAAGATGCCGAGTCGCTGACCCTTGCAGCAGGGCGCGAACACATCCAGCGCCCGCACGCCAAGGTCGATCTTGGAGCCGACCCGCTCACGGGCATGGGCGGCGGGCGGCTTGCCCCGTACAACCCGGGGCAGGGCTCCGCGCGGCAGCGGCCCCTTGCCGTCAACCGGCTCGCCGAGGCCGTTCACCACGCGCCCCAGCCAGGCGTGGGAGGGGCGCACCTCCGCCTCTGCCGCCAGCGCATAGGCCTTGCTGCCGACGCCGATACCGTCGAGGTTGCCATAGGGCAGGCACAGGGCGCGATTGTCGCGAAAGCCCACGACTTCGGCCTGAACGGTCTCGCCATCCCGGCGTTGCAAGCCGATTCGCGCGCCGACACTGGCCGCCTGACCGATGCCGGTCACCTCCACCATAAGGCCTTTGACAGCGGCCAGACGACCATAGACCAATCCCGTCGAGACGGTTTTCAGGTCTTCGGCCAACGACTGAAAATGCATGTGCTCACCCTCGCGAAGGTTAAGTCATGGTGACTAAACAGGCTTAAAAAAAGGTGAACCTTTTACAGCCGGTCGTTATTCATCAGTTGAGAGTGAAAAATTACGCTCTCGCAAAAGTTGCGTACTAGACACTTGTCGTTCATAAAGATTAACGGCATTAATGTTTCGGTAACCTGTTCTGTTAATGATCCTTACCGAGGGTCGGCCAAATGTGGCGTCTGCCGGTCCGGGGGTATTCACAAGGGGGAACGAAATGCGAGTACTCTTGATCGAAGACGATGCCTCTACGGCCAAGAGCGTCGAGCTGATGCTCAATGCGGAAGGCTTCAACGTCTATACGACCGATCTGGGCGAGGAAGGCCTCGATCTGGGCAAGCTGTACGATTACGACATCATCCTGCTCGACCTGCACCTGCCAGACATGCACGGCTATGACGTGCTGAAGAAGCTGCGCATGGCCAAGGTCTCGACGCCGATCCTGATTCTCTCCGGCCTGTCCGAGCCGGATACCAAGGTGAAGGGTCTGGGCTTCGGCGCTGACGACTACGTGACCAAGCCGTTCCACAAGGAAGAGCTGATTGCCCGCATTCATGCCGTGGTGCGCCGCTCCAAGGGCCATTCCCAGTCGGTCATCCGCACGGGCAAACTGGCGGTCAACCTCGATACCAAGACCGTCGAGGTCAACAGCCAGCGCGTGCACCTGACCGGCAAGGAATACGCCATGCTGGAGCTGCTCTCGCTGCGCAAGGGCACCACGCTCACCAAGGAGATGTTCCTGAACCATCTCTACGGCGGCATGGACGAGCCGGAGCTGAAGATCATTGACGTCTTCATCTGCAAGCTGCGCAAGAAGCTGGCAGCCGCGTGCGAGGGCGACAATTACATCGAGACCGTCTGGGGCCGTGGCTACGTGCTGCGCGATCCGGATGCGGTCGACATGCCCCCGTCCAAGATGGCGGCGGCTGAGTAACCGGCAGGCTTATCCATCATCCGGTTTGACGCAGGCTCAAGGCGACCGCGCCTTGGGCCTGAATCTTTTTAGCGGCCTTCCCGGTGGCGGAAGACGAGAGTGCCGGTCATGCCGCCCGCCTCGATCGCCTGAGCAAAGTCCCGGTGTGCTGCCTGATGGAGCGCTGCCCCCAGTGCACGCTCGGTTTCAACGCCAAGATCAAGATGCGTCCGCCCCAGCGCGCCGCGCAGCCGCAGGCGGCCGATCGACTCGAACTCCACCTCGACCGCGAAGCACACGTCCGCCTCGTCCTCTCCGGCAGCGCTGTCATTGCGGCCATCTTCATTCGCATGCACCGGTTGCCACACCAGAAACACCAGCGGGATCTGCCCTTGGGGTGTTTGCAGGGTCAGAACGAAGGGCAGCGCATCCGGCGCATTGGCGGCAAGCGGTGCGTCCTGCGCCTGTTCGGCCCGGGCCGTGGCGGTACTTGGAGCAGCGGAAGTCGTCGCAGCTGCCGATTGCAGCAGCCGCGCCAGAGCGGGCAGGCCCGGCGCGCCCTCCGCGCCCTCTGCGCCCTCCGCATCTGCCGGGTGGTCTGATGGGTTGCGCGGCGCGGCCGAGAAGCCTTTGCGGCCCAGCGCCTGCATCACTGCCATCAGCAAAGCCTCTCCGCCTGAAACGGCCGCGGGTGCGGCAGGCGTCACGCCAGCAGGCAGGGCCATGCCCGGCACCCATGCCAGCCCTGGCTGTTCCGGCAATGCGGCCATGTCGTTCGGGGTGGCCGGGGGCGCGGAAACCGGCGCAGCGGGGGCCTGAGCGGCTCCGGTACTCCGGGGAGCCACCGTGCTCTGTGCGTGGTCTGTGCGCAGGTTCGGTGCGGGCGGTGCCTGATTTGAGGAAGCGCTCTGGCCGGTGGCGGCCGCCGGACCGCCACGCTCCACGGTTTGAGGCGGTACAGGCGGTTGTGCGGTTTGCGGAGGGGCGGCTCGAGGTTCTGCAGTTTCGGCCGGTGTCGGAGTGCCCGCAGGCTGCGGCAGCGGTGTCGGCTGTGCCTGTGGCGGCGGGACATGCTGCTGAGGCTGGAACTGGGGCTGGGTGGTGGCTCGGGGCTGGACGGCTGGAAGTGGGGCGGCTGGCAGCGTCCGCAGCACTTCGTGACCGGTGGTGACAAGAAACACCAGTTGCGTGCCCGGCGCAGGTGCCGGCACGCCGGCGGGCAGTTCGATCCGCGCCGCTGCGCCGTTGACGCTCAACTGCACCGGCTGGCTTTGCAGTGCGGTTGAAACAGCGGCTGGCGAAGCGGTGGCGGCAGGTGGTGTGGCAAAACCTGTCGGGCCCTGACTGGCGGGGGTCTGGTGAAGTGCAGGCCGGGCCAGCGCAGGCAGTGCGGCCGCTGTTGCGGTGACTGTCTCTGCTGTTGTCGGTGTCGGTGTCTCTGGTCGTGGGGTCAGGCCCCTTGGCGACAAAGGCTGGGCTTGTAAAGGCGCGACGGTTTCCGGCTCGAGCGGAAGGGCGGTGACGGTGACGAGGCGCCCGGCCTCGGCCAGCCGCGCCAGCGGAGACTGGGCGGGCGGATGGGTCAGCGGCGATGTCTCGCCCGGCGCGGCGGTGGCCAGCAGGCTTGCCGCGAGCATTTTCACCGGGCCGGTTCTGGCGTCTGTTCCAATGTGCAGCGCAAGCGGCATCACGCCCCGATCGAACAGCGGAGCGAGCGGATCTGACCCGGAGGCTGCTGGAACCGGCGCAGCAGTATCCAGCACATCCGGTAGCACCAGCCCGTGCACCATGGGGCGCGGCGTGCCGGGTGCAAGGCCGTGCACGGTGCCGGGCATTGTCGAAGGAACCAGCGGCGAAGCAGGCGGCGATGAAGCGGGCAGGGACGCAGGCGCTTGCGGCGTGGCCCCTCCGGTCAGGGGCGGCTGGCCGCCGCGCAGGGTTATCGTCTCGCCCGGCAGCAGGCTGGTCAGCGTGGGCGCGGGAACAGGCGGCACCGGCACACCCGCTGGCCGGGCCGGTGCCGGCGCAACAGGCGCGCCCGGCGTGGCTTGCGCCTCCAGCTCGGGTGCGGGGGCAGGTGCGCCATGGATCGAGACCAGCGTCAGCCGCACCGGACGCGGCACGTCCAGCGCGCCCCGGCCCATCGTCAGCAGAAGGGCGGAGATCGTGCGGTCAGCGCGGATCAGCACCAGCGAGACCGGGCTGTCCGGCTCCAGCCCGGTGGCGGGGTCGATGAGGAAGTCGCCTTGCGGCGTTGTCAGCAGGGCCTGCGGCTGGCCGGGTAGCAGACGCACCGTGCCGCGCAGCTCCTGCCCCGCTTTCAGTCCTGCCAGTGTTGCGGCGAGAGCGAGGGCTGGCTCCGGGGCCGACTTCGGGGCGGTCTCGGGCGGGGCGCGGCCGGACGTCTCGGCCAGGGGCGGGGCGGAGGGTTTGCCCTCGGCTCCCCTGGCATCGCCCGCCTTGGCATCGCCCGCCTTGGCATCGCCCGCCTTGGCACTGCCGTCCTGCGGGCTGGTCGCGGTGCCGGTCGGAATCGTGGGCGTCACGCCGCCGACGGCACCCGCGTCTGCCATGCTCAGTCCTTCGTCATCTTCACGGCAAGCGCTTCGATGTCCTGTGCGGCGCTGCTGTCCGGATGACGCGCCAGCAGGGACATCTGGGCGCGGATGCTGTCCTTCACCTTGTTGTCGCGGCGGATGATGCCCGCCAGCGGCGGCGTGAACTTCAGGAAATTGTTGCAGGCGCGCGAGATGGTCTCGTAGGTCTGCTCGCCCTCGCGGCGGGTCTGCGCCTGATTGATGACGACGCGGATGTCCGCCGTCGCATCACGCATGCGCCGCAGCTTGATGAAGGCGTAGGCGTCGTTGATCGAGGTCGGTTCGGGTGTTACCACCACGAGGCAGCGCCCGCCGTGGCTGGCCAGAATCGCCACCGGCTGCTCGATACCCGCCCCTAGGTCCAGCAGCACGTGGTCGTAGTTGCCCGCCGCGTGCACCAGCCCCTGCCGCAGGCCGATCAGCGCATCGCGTCCCAGTCCCGTCAGCGTGCCCGCGCCCGAGCGGCCCGCCACCACGTCGAACCCCGCACTGCGTGCCGCCTCGTCCTCGAAGCGGGTCACGGCATCGGTCAGCTTCAGGCGGCCCGAGAGAATGTCGGACGTGTCCGCATTCGGAGACAGGCCAAGCTGAATGTCCACGTTCGCCAGCCCGAGGTCGCCGTCGAACAGCATCACCTTCCGGCCCATGCGCGCCAGCGCGTGCGACAGGCTGATGGCCAGCCACGTCTTGCCCACGCCGCCCTTGCCCGAGGCAATGGTGATCAGGCGCTTCTCGTTCGGATGGGGCGTGGGACGCAGTTGTGAAACCGGGGCGGTCATGAGGCGGCCTTTTCTTGGACGATACGGGCAATGTGGCTGGGGTCGGGCTTGTCCAGCAGGAACTCGGCCAGCGCCATGGGGCTGGCGGGCTGGATCAGGTCGGCCAGATAGGGGCTGGCCGAGAAACCGGCGAGCGCGAGGCGCGAGCGCACCGGGGCGGTGAGCGTTGCGGCAAGGCGGCGGCTGGCGTCCAGCCGGGTGATGATCATGCGGCGCACGCCGAGCGAGGCGAAGATCTCGGCCATCTCGGCGGCTTCCAGCGCATCCGCGCCCGCCGCCATCACCCAGATCGGCTCCGCGCCGGAGCGCTTCACGGCATAGGCCAGCAGTTCGATGTCCGACAGCGCGTAGGGGTTGATGCCCATGCTGTCGATAATGGTGAAGCCGTCGTAGACCGGGGTCAGCAGACGCTCCAGATGGGCGGCGTCATCGGCGCAGGCCATGTCCACCTCGGCCGGGCCGCAGAAGGCGTGCAGCTGCTCCATCGCACCGGCGGCCTTGCCGTCCAGCGTGATGACGCGGGCGGGCTTGTCCAGCCCGCGTGCCTCGACGGCCAGCCGCACGGCGGCCAGCGTCTTGCCCTGACCGGGCGCGCCCAGCAGCAGCAGCGGGCGGCTGGAATTCACGTCGATGGGCCGCACCGTCACCAGATCATCGATGGCCAGCGCGAAGGCTTCCGCCATGTCGCTGTCCGGCCGGGCGCTGGCGCTGGTCTGCAGCCGCGTGGTCAGCGGCGCGGGCAGGCCATGGTAGCGCAGCACGGCGGCCAGATGCGCGGCATCGAACGGCTGGTAAGGGCGGGCGACGACAGGTTCGGGCGCATCGATCGGTTCCGGCTCGGGCCGGTTCTCGATGGCGGCGGTAATCCGCACAAGGCCCGTGCGCTTGTCGTGGTCGATGTTGACGATGACCGCGTCATCGCCAAGCTCGGCGCGGACCTTGTCCTTTGCCTGCGCAACCGTCTTGCCGGTGTAGATCTTGAGACGCACGGTAGCTCAGTTCCCCTTATCCGCCCCCACTGTGACGGATCATGGCAAACGATACGTTAATGGGCGGACAGATTTTGCCACCTGGGCGGTTTCAGGTCCGGGTTTGCAGGAGGTCTATAGCCCTTCTGCACAGCTCTTGCCTATAGGGCCGCGCCCCGGTTTCCATGGTGCCCCTGTTCAGCAGGAAAAAACCTATTGACATTGGCATTGAACAATGAGAGGATGGCGAAGTTGGTGTTGTGTGCTCGCGTTTTGCTCTTTCTCATGGTGGTGAAACGAAACGTGGGCCTGCCGACGAGGCTGCCTGCGTGGGGCAACCGACGGGCGTCGCTGCAAGCCGCCCGGCACGGCCCTTCTGCATATCCTAAATGCTTCCGACAGCCCGGATCTTGGCCTTGGGGTGGATTTCGTTCTGGCTGAGAACCACCGTTGCCGGGCGGAAGCGTTCGATGATGGAGCGCACGTAGGGGCGAATGCCGGGCGAGGTGAGGAGGCACGGCAGCTCGCCGCGTCCCGCCTGCTGCTCGAAGCTGTCGCGCACGGCGGTGATGAATTCCTGCAGATGCGTCGGGGCCATTGCCAGCTGCTTTTCCTCGCCGGGGCCGGTCAGGCTTTCGGCGAAGCGCTGCTCCCACATCGGCGAGAGGGTGACGAGCGAGATCACGCCGTTGCGGGCGTTGGCGCTGCAGATCTGGCGGGCAAGGCGGGCGCGCACGTGCTCGGTGATCATGACAAGGCTCTGGGTGTAGCCCACCGCCTCGGCAACGCCTTCCAATATGGTCGGCAGATCGCGGATCGAGACCTGCTCGCCCAGCAGGTTCTGGAGCACGCGCTGCACGCCGGAGAGCTGGATGCGGTTCGGGATGAGGTCCGCGATGAGCTTCTGGTTCTCCTGACCCAGCTCGTCCAGCAGCTTCTGCGTCTCGGCGTAGGAGAGCAGCTCGGGGATGTTGTCCTTGATCGTCTCGGTCAGGTGGGTGGTGATGACCGTCGGGGCGTCCACCACCGTGTAGCCGCGGAAATTGGCCTCGTCGCGCAAGCCCTTGTCCACCCAGAGGGCGGGCAGGCCGAAGGCGGGCTCGCGCGTGTCCTCGCCGGGCAGGTCCACCCGCTCGCCGCTCGGGTGCATCACCAGCAGCTTGTTCGGTTGCAGGTCGCCCCGGCCGACTTCGGTTTCCTTCACGAACATGGCGTAGGTGTTGGGCGGCAGCGCCATGTTATCGAGAATGCGCACCGAGGGCATGATGAAGCCGTAGTCGGTCGCCAGCTGGCGGCGCAGCGCCTTGATCTGGTCGGTCAGGCGCACGCCCGAGGAATTGTCGTTCACCAGCGAGAGCAGGCCGTAGCCCAGCTCAAGGCGGATCTGGTCCATGGCCAGCGCGGCGGTGATCGGTTCTTCAACCGGCGTCGCCTTGGCCATGTCCTCGGCCGCCTTCTGCTGTTCGGCCTCGACCACGGCGGCCTTCTGCTTCTTCGTCAGCGACCACGCGCCATAGCCGGTGATCGCGCCGAGCAGGAAGAACGGGATGAACGGGAGGCCGGGCACCACGGCAAGGCAGAACATCAGGCCGGAGACGACGGCCAGAGCCTTGGGGTACTTGGTCAGCTGGCCGACCAGCGCCTCGTCGGTGCGGCCGGTGACGCCGCCCTTGGTGACGAGCAGACCGGCGGCGGTCGAGACGATCAGCGCCGGAATCTGCGAGACCAGGCCATCGCCGATGGTCAGAATCGTGTAGCTGTGGAAGGCGGTGGCGAAATCCACATCCTTGACGCCGACGCCGATGATGAGGCCGACGACGATGTTGATGCCGGTGATGAGCAGGCCCGCCACGGCATCGCCGCGCACGAACTTGCTGGCACCGTCCATCGCGCCGAAGAAGCCGCTCTCGGCTTCCACTTCCTTGCGCCGTTCCTTGGCCTGCGTCTCGTCGATGAGGCCGGAGGACAGGTCGGCGTCGATCGCCATCTGCTTGCCGGGCATGGCGTCCAGGCTGAAGCGCGCGGCCACTTCCGCGATGCGCCCCGCGCCCTTGGTGATGACGACGAAGTTGATGACGAGCAGGATCAGGAACAACGTGATGCCGATGATGGCATCGCCGCCCATGATGAACGAGCCGAACGCCTGCACGATGCCGCCCGCCGCGTGCGTGCCTTCGTGCCCGTGGGCGAGGATCAGGCGGGTGGTGGCGATGTTCAGGCCAAGCCGGAACATGGTGACGACCAGCAGGATCGTCGGGAAGGAGGACAGCTGGAGCGGCTTCTCGATGAACAGCGTCGTCATCAGGATGAGGACGGAGATGGTGATCGAAAGCGCCAGCCCCATGTCCAGCAGCCACGTGGGCAGCGGCAGGATCAGCATCAGGACGATCGCCAGGATGCCGATCGCCATCGCAATGTCCTGCGACGGCGTGATCCGGTTCAGCAGGCCTGCAAGGCCGCCGCCTGCCGCTGCCGGCTTATCCGTGGTTGCTTCCGCCATGATTGTCCGCTGGTTCCCGCTCGTCGCCTGATGGGCCGCTGTCTGACCGGATGGTTATCGCGTCAGCGTAACGGTTATCTGCCCAATGACTATCAGCCTGCCGCCCGATCGCCCAGCCCCGGCGAGGGGACGGGGATGCCCGCGCTGCTGTATTCGTTCAGCTTGTTGCGCAGGGTGCGGATCGAGATGCCGAGGATGTTTGCGGCATGGGTCCGGTTGCCGAGGCAGTGTTTCAGCGTGTCGATGATCAGGTCGCGCTCCACGTCGGCCACGGTGCGGCCCACCAGCGTTGCCGTGCCGCCGCCGGCGGAGGCGGTGACGATGCCGGAGCCGTCTGCGCCCGTGCCCGCATCGGCAGGGGCGGGGGCAGCGGGCTGGGCCGGGCGGGTGCCGTCCGGCAGCACGATGGCATCGGCGGAAATGGTGTCGCCGCTTGCCAGCAGCACGGCACGGTGCAGCGTGTTTTCCAGCTCGCGCACGTTGCCCTGCCAGGTGTGGGCCAAGAGCGCGCGCAGCGCCGTCTCGTCCAGCGGCCGATGCGGCATGTTGTTATGCTCGGCGAACTTCTGGGCGAAGTGATCGGAGAGCACCTTGATGTCGGCCGGGCGCTCGCGCAGCGGCGGGAGCTTCACGTTCACCACGTTCAGGCGGAACAGAAGATCCTCGCGGAACGTGCCCTTCTTCACTTCCTCGATGAGGTTGCGGTTGGAGGTGGCAAGAATGCGGATGTTCACCGATACCGGCTGGCTGCCGCCGACCCGGTCGATCTTGCGCTCCTGAATGGCGCGCAGCAGCTTGGCCTGCAGGCGGATGTCCATCTCGGAAATTTCGTCCAGCAGCAGCGTGCCGCCGTTGGCTTCCTCGAACTTGCCGACGCGCCGGGCGATCGCGCCCGTGAACGCGCCCTTCTCGTGGCCGAACAGCTCGGATTCCAGCAGGTTCTCCGGAATGGCCGCGCAGTTCACCGCCACGAACGGCTTGTCCGCCCGGCTGGACTTGCGGTGGATGTAGCGGGCGATCACTTCCTTACCCGTGCCGCTCTCGCCGGTGATCATGATCGAGGCGTCGGAGGGCGCGATCTGGTCGATCAGGCTGACGACGCGGCCCATGGCGGGATCGCGGAAGATCAGCTGGTGCCCGTCTTCCGCCACGGCCTGAATGACGGCGGCGATCAGCGCGGCTTCCGGGGGCAGGGGCACGTATTCCTTGGCGCCCGCGCGAATGGCGGAGACGGCGGCGCGGGCATCGGTGCCGATGCCGCAGGCGACCACGTCCGTCGAGATGCGCTCGGTGCGGATCTGCTCGATGAAGGCGGCAACGTCCAGCGCCACATCGATCATGATGAGATCAGCGCCCTTGCTCCGCACCTGTTCGAGGCCGGAGTCCACGTCAGGGGCGTGGACCACCTTGGCTCCGGCGTCCATCGCCATCTTCGAGGCGGTGGCCAGCTGGCCGTTCAGTTGTCCAACCATCAGCAAACGCATGTTGCCTACTCCCTCAAGGTCTTTGGCAGGGTCCGTACCGCGCGTTCTACGCGGCGCGAACGTGCTGCGCTTCGGGCAGAAGCGCGTTCAGTTGCGATTCCAGGTGCATCGGGTGCTCGTTGCGGCCAAGGGCCGTCACGCCGGTGATGCACAGGGCATGAAAATTCCGCTCCGCCGCCACATGGGCCTGCACGCGGGCGGCCAGGGGCAGCAGCACGACCTGCGCCAGCACCGCGCCGTACAGCGTGGTCAGCAGCGCCACCGCCATGCCGGGGCCGAGCGCGGACGGATCGTCCAGCTTGCCGAGCATGTCCACAAGGCCGATGAGCGTGCCGATGAGACCCAGCGCCGGGGCCACGTCCGCCGCGCGGTGCAGCACTTCGGCAAGGCGCAGGCGGCTGGCGGCCAGCCGGTCGGCCTCGGCGTTCAGCAGCTTCTCGACCGTCTCGGGCGGGAGCCCGTCCTGCGAGAGGCTGAGGCCGTGGCGCAGGAACGGCAGGTGCTTCAGGCCGCGCCGGGCATTCTGCAGGCAGGCCGGGCCTTCCTTGCGCACGCGCCATGCCAGATCTAGCATCTGCCGGGCGGCTTCGCCCTGGCCCTGCGCCGGGGTGCGCAGCATGGTGCGCGCATTGTTCAGCAGTTGCCGCCATTCGCCGCGCCGCACGCCCGCCGCCGTCACCGTCAGGGTACCCAGCACCACCAGGAGGGCGGAGGTGCCGCTCACATAGGCCGCCGGTTCGCCGCCCAGGGCGATGGAGGCTGCAATGAGCGCGAACGACGCCGCGAAGAAGGCAAGGCTCAGGATCATGAGCGGTCCGTCTTGATGATTTCCGTCATGGTGACGCCGAGGTGCTCGTCCACCAGCACCACCTCGCCGCGGGCGACGAGCCGGTTGTTCACGTAGATGTCGATGGCCTCGCCCACGCGGCGGTCCAGCTCCACGATCGCGCCGGGAGCCAGCTTCAGCAGCTGGCTCACTTCCAGCGCGGTCTTGCCCAGGACGGCCTGTACGGTCACCGGCACGTCGAACACCGCTTCCAGTTCGGCGGCGGTGTGGGCGTCGGCCTCGTCCACGGGGGCGTGGCGGCCGATCTCCTCGGGCGACAGTGTGGCGTTGGCCAGATCGTCCAGGTGGACCGGGTTGGTCGGCTCATTGGGGTTCGGCATCACGCAATTCCTTCAGTGCCGCCCTCGGGGCGGTAGGCAGTGCCGCCCTCGGGGCGGTGTGCAGTCCCGGCCGCCGGGCGGGTGGCGAGGCTGGCGACAAATGATTCCGTCTTTTCCCGCACGTCATCGAGGCGGGCCTCCCGACGGATCTCGATGCCGCCGTCCGGCCACTCGATCAGGCCGTCGCCGGGCATCAGCGAGGGTTCGGCCAGAAAGATGAGCCGCCCCTGAAAGCCGTAGGCGTCGGCCAGCACCTCGACACGGGTCTTGACCGCGTCCAGCACCGCATCGGCCACGCGGATCACGAGGCGGGCCTCGTCCGTGTGCTCCTCGAACACCTGCCGGATGTGGCGGTCGAGCGATTCATAGGGGCGCTTCTGGATTTCCAGCCCCGCGATGGCCTCGGCCATCGGCAGCACCAGCCCGGCGCTCTGGGCGATCAGGTCCTGCTTCAGGCGCGGTAGCTCGCTCGCCACGCCGCCGATCTGCCCGGCCAGTGATTGCAGGGTGGCGAGAATGGCCGTCTCAAGCTCCTGCTTGGCCTGCTGGTAGCCCTGCGCGTAACCTTCCTCGAAGCCCTGCGCGTGAGCGGCGGCGCGCGCGGCCGTCAGCTCCTCGCGGAACTGGGCTTCCGCCCTGGCTGCGGCTTCGCCCGCGCCGCCGTCGAACGACGCATCGAAGGTGAAGGGGACAACTTTCATCGAACGCGCCTTTTAGTAGATCAGCTCGTCGTCGCCCTTGCTGTCGGCCAGCAGGATCTCTCCCGTGTCCGCCAGCGCCTTGGCGACGTTGACCATGTACTGCTGGGCCTCGTCCACGTCGCGCAGGCGCACCGGGCCCATGGCCTCCATGTCCTCGCGCAGGATCTTGGCGGCGCGCTCCGACATGTTGTCGAAGAACAGGTCGCGCAGCCTGTCGGACGTGCCCTTGAGGGCCAGCGCCAGCTTGTCCTTCTCCACGTTGCGCAGCAGCGTCTGCACCCCGCCCGCATCCAGCCGGCCCAGATCCTCGAAGGTGAACATGAGTGCGCGGATCTTCTCGGCGGAGTCGCGGTTGCGCTCTTCCAGCGAGCTGAGGAAGCGGTCTTCCGTCTGCCGGTCGAGGTAGTTGAAGATCTCGGCGATGCTCTCGTGACTGTCGCGGCGGCTGGTGCGGGCAAGGTTGCTCATGAACTCGACGCGCAGCGTCTGCTCCACCTTGTCCAGCACTTCCTTCTGCACCGCCTCCATGCGCAGCATGCGCATCACCACTTCCATGGCGAAGTCTTCCGGCAGTGCGCCCAGCACGCGGGCGGCGTGGTCCGGGCGGATCTTCTGGAGCACCACGGCCACGGTCTGCGGATATTCGTTCTTCAGGTAGCTGGCCAGTACCTGCTCGTTCACGTTGCCCAGCTTGTCCCACATGGTGCGGCCTGCCGGACCCCGGATTTCCTCCATGATCTGGCTGACGCGGTCGCGCGGCAGCACGGCGGCCAGCACCCGCTCGGTGGTCTCGAACGAACCGTAGAGCGTGCCGACTGAGGACACCTGCGCCGCAAAGTGGACGAACAGCTTCTCGACCGTTGCCGCCTTGATGGTGCCCAGCTGCGACATGGCGGCGGAGAGGTCCTTCACCTCTTCGTCGGTCAGCTGCGCCCAGATCGGCCCGCCGTGCTCCTGCCCCAGCGCGAGCATGAACGTGGCCGCCTTCTCCAGGCCGCTCATGCGGCTGATTTCTTCTGACTCGACTGAGTTCATGGCGGGCTCTCTCACGTATTCATCCACTGGCGAATGATGGCCACGGCCTCATTCGGATTGCGCTCGATCACGTCACCGACCTTCTTGAGCGCCGAGGTCTTCAGGCGGCCCTCGATCTGGGCCACGTCGATTTCCGTCTCCACCGCCATGCCGACTTCCTGCCCGCGCATGGACTGGATCATGCGGATGGCTTCCTCATCACCGGCGGCGGCGCGCTCGATCAGTTCCTGGGGCACCTGGAAGCCTTCAGGCGGCGCCAGGGCCAGCCGCTGCTCGGGGGCCTGCAACTGCGGATCCATCGTCGGCTCGACCGCGGGCTTGTCCGCAGCGGCGCGCAGGGACTTCAGCATGGGACGGACGATGAAGAAGAAGGCCAGCAGACCCAGCACGCCGATGATGGCGATCTCGGCCAGACGCATCATGTTGTCCGGCTTCAGGCCCAGCGGCAGGAATGAGCCTTCGTCGGCGAACGGATCTTCGGCCTGGGCGAAGCGCATGTTCTCCACGACCACGCTGTCGCCGCGCTCTTCGTTGAAGCCAATGGCGTTCTGCACAAGGCGGCGGAACTGGGCCAGTTCCTCCGGGGTGCGCGGCTGGTAGGTCGGGTTCTCGCCGGTGCCGTTGTATACGCCGTCCACCATCACGGCGACCGTCAGGCGCTTGATGGAGCCCGCGTTGCGCATGGTCGTCGTGCGGGTGCGCGAGTTCTGGTATTCGACCTGCTCGGACGTCTCGGACGACGAGGTGGTGGAGGTTGCGCCCGGCGGCGTGCCCTGTGCCTCGGCCTCGGGCAGGTTGTTGGCGACGGTCACCGCGCCGTTGCTTTCCGAGTCGTTGCTCTGCTGGCCGCTCTCGACCGTCGTCGAGCGGGCGACTACCTGCGCGTCCGGATCGTACACCTCCGATTCCTGACGCACCGTGTCCAGATCCAGTTCGGCGGCCACTTCCACGCGCACCTTGCCGACGCCGACGATGCGCTCCAGCATGGTCTCCACGTCCTGACGCATCCGGCCCTCGATGCCGGTGCGGCGCTCTTCCAGCGTGTTGGCGAGGCCGGTTGCGTCATCGGTGCCGGAGCGGGCCAGCAGCGTGCCGTTCTGATCGACGATCGAGATGCGGCCCGGCTCCAGACCCGGCACGGAGGCGGCCACCATGTCGCGGATGGCGTTGACCTGACCGGAGGACAGGCGGGTTCTGGTCTTCAGGGTGATGGCGGCGGACGGCTGGCGCTGCTCGCGCTCGAACAGGGCCCGCTGCGGAATGGAAAGATGAACGCGGGCGCGCTGCACGGCGCTGAGGCTGGAGATGGAGCGGGCGAGTTCGCCCTCGATGGCGCGAACGTGATTGACGTTCTGAAGGAAAGCGGTGGTGCCCAGTGCGTCCTGCTGATCCAGCAGTTCGTAGCCGATGGGACCGGAGATCTGCTCGGCCGCCAAGCTCATGCGCAGCTCCGGCAGCTTGTCCAGCGGGGCCATGATGCCCGCGCCGTCGGCCGTGACCTGAAACGGCACGTTCATGCCGCGCAGCTTTTCGGTGATCGCCTGCGCCTGTGCCGGTTCCAGATCGGTGAACAGCAGGCCCATGTCCGGCCGGGAAGCACGAACGGACAGGAAAATCAGGCCCGCAATCAGCACAGCCGCCGTCCCGCCCATGATGGCGAGGCGTTTGACGCCCAGAGTGGCAATCAGGTTCTTAAGGCTTTCCAACTCGCATCCCCCGCCATGCCTGCATCCGCAAGGCCAACGGGCGGCCGCACGGTCTCATGACAGTGGGCACGCTAGGGAGGGGATGGTGAACAACTGGTAAAGAACCGGGAAAAAAATGCCGGGCAGAAATTTCCCGGCAATATTCTGGCCGTCAGGCGGATAAACAACGGCCGGGCCGGAGGAAGCGGTCTCATCCCCCGGCCCGGCCGTTAAAGTCCGTCTCAGTTGCGCGTTTCGATCGAGCGATATTGCTGAACGCGGGTGACGCGCAGCCCGGGCATGCCGTTGCGCTCCACCGAGCGCTGCCAGGAGAGGTATTCCTCTACCGACAGGCTGTAACGCGCACAGGCCTCCTCCATCGTCAGCAAGCCGCCTCTTACAGCGGCAACCACTTCAGCCTTCCGCCGCACAACCCAACGGGTGGTATCCGATGGGGGCAGATTCTCAAGCGTCAGTGGCTCACCAAGCGGGCCGATCACCGCTTGGGGGCGGAACTTATGATTCTCCATCATCGTTCTCAAACTCCACTCCGCACCTGCTTCCAATTCCGCCAGCTTAAAGTGCGGGTTCTAAACGAACCCCTAAGCGACGCGGTAAATGGATCGCGCATCCGGATGAAGGGAGCCCTAAGGGACAGGGTTAACGATGCGTTAAGCTCTGGCTGCGTCGTTAACCCTGTGGCGCTCCATTACCGCTTCAGCTGGTTCAGCTCGGTCAGCATTTCATCAGCCGTGGTGATGATGCGGGCCGAGGCCGAGTAGGCGCGCTGGGTGGTGATCAGCTTGGTGAATTCCTCGGCCAGATCGACGGTCGAGGCCTCCAGCGTGGACGGGGCAACCGAGCCCGCGCCGCCGGTGCCCGAGCTGACCAGCTCGAACGCGCCGGAGTAGTCGGTCATGGCAAAGGCGTTGCCCGCCACCGACATGAGACCTTCCGGATTCTGGAAAGTGGCGATCGGCAGCTTGTAAACCGCGCGGGTCAGGCCGTTGTCGAACAGCGCGGTCACCACACCGTCCTTGCCCACCGACACGCCGGTCACGTTGCCGAACACCGCGCCGTCCATGGAGGAGGAGATCATCGTCGAGGCGCTATCGAACTGGGTCAGGCCGTCGGCCATGCCGTCAGTGCCGAAGTTGAAGGTGATGTTGGAGTCGGCTGCGCCATTGGTCCAATCAAAGGCAACCGGCTCGAACAGCGCTGCGGTGGAACCGGCAAGGTTGAGGCTGCCGTCCTCATTGAACAGAACGGTGCCGGACGCGACCAGGCCCTGCGGCGTGCCGCCGGCGATATCGCTGGCCGGGCCGTGGATTTCCACGTTCCATTCGTTGGTGTTGGCGTTCTTCAGGAAGCTCATGGTGATGTTGTGGGCGGACCCTTGCGAGTCATACACCTTGATGGTCTTCGAGAAGTGCGGTTCGATGGTGCCGTCCGCCATCGAACCCACGGCATAGGCCGGGGTGGCGGCGTAAGGCTCCTGGCTCGACATCAGGTTGGCGCGGACCTTGGCGGTGGTGGTCGCCTCGGCGGTGCCGGTCAGCGCGGCGATGTTGATCGGCGAGAGCACGTTCACGTCGCCGTTGTCCACGTACGCGCCGTTGGCGTCCAGCGGCCAGCCCATCAGGTACATGCCGGCGGTGTTCTGGAGGAAGCCGCGGTCATCGGCGCGGAACGAGCCGGCGCGGGTGAAGGCCACGTCCTTGCCGCCCATCTCCGGCTTCACCACGAAGAAGCCGTTGCCGTCGATGGCAAGGTCGGTGGCGGAGGTGGAGGTTTGCAGCAACCCCTGGGCGCCGATCAGCGAGCGGGCGCGTGCCTGCACGCCGCCCGGCGAGTAGGTGCCGTAGGTGGAGCTTTCCGTCACCAGCGTCATGAACTCGGCGTTGGCGGCCTTGTAGCCCACCGTGTTCACGTTGGTGATGTTGTCGGAGATGATGCCCAGCGCGCTGGAATTGGCGGCGAGGCCCGAGGTTCCGGAATAAAGCGCAGCGTACAAGCTCATCGTGTTTCTCCTGCGTGTAGAAGTTCTGTGCGTGTCAGGCGTCGGCGTGGCGACGCGACGGATGCGTTATTGGCTTATGCGTTGTTCACCTGGGCGACCTGATCCAGCCGCACCCGTGTTCCGTCGACGATCAGGACGGGCGATCCGTTCTGCATCTCGATGCGCTCCACCGTGCCGCTCAGGCGGACGGTCGAGCCGATTTCCTTGCCGGTGGCGTCCTTGGCCTTCACGTGAAGGGTGTAGGTCTCGCCATCGACGGCATCCCCGAAGGTGCCGATGCCGTTCCAGTTGAAGGTCTGGGTGCCCGGCAGCGGGACGCCATTGGTTTCGTGAATGATCGTGCCCGCGCTGTTCTTGACGGTCAGCTTCACTTCGGTGGCATCGCTGCCCACCTCGTAGAGCCAGCGCGCCTTGTCGCCGTTGAAGGCGGCGAGCTGCGTGTTGGCCATGACGGACTTGCCGAGGTAGCTGGCGGCGGTGGTCAGGCTTTCGGCGGAGGACTGGCTCTTGACGATGGCCACCTGGTCCAGCTTCACCGGCATGCCGCCCACCACGAGCACGGGCTCGCCGTTGGCCACTTCCACGCTCGACACCTTGTCGCGCAGGAAGATGTCATTGGCGATTTCCGTGCCATCGACGGTCTTTGCGGTCACCTGCAGCTTGTAGAAGCCCTCGGGCAGCGGGTTGCCGTCCTTGTCGCGGCCGTCCCACATGAAGTTGTGCTCGCCCGCGCCGGTCTCGCCCGTTCCGGAATAGACCGTCTTGCCCGAGGCGTCGGTGACGACGACGTTCACCGTGTCCGCGTTGCTCTCCAGGCTGTAGATCCAGTGCGCGCCGTCGCCGGTGTGGTAGGCCATGTCGGTCAGCGCCGTCACTTCCTTACCGATGTAGCCGGTCGCCGTGTTCAGCCCCTGGGTCTGGAACATGCTGATCATCTTTTCCAGGTTGGCATTCTGCTGAATGGACTGCTCAACGTTGGAATACTGCACCAGCTGGTTGGTGAACTCCGAGCTGTCCATCGGCTCCAGCGGATCCTGATGCTGGAGCTGCGTGGTCAGCAGCGTCAGGAACGTGTCGAAGTTCTCGGACAGGGTGGCGGCGGAGCTTGCCGTCTTCTGCGAGGTGCTGGCCGACTGGGCGACCGAGGAAAGAGAGCTGAGAGCCGACATGTGTCACCTCAAATCGAAAGATCGAGAAGCCCGGAGGCATTGCTGCGGCGGACGGGGCGGGGCGTATCGTCCTGTTCAAGCCCGGCAAGGCCTGCTTCCTGCATCCGGCCCGAGGCCTGACGCTGCGCGCCTTCGCCGTTGAACTGCTGCTGGTTCTGTCCATCCTGCTGGCGCAGGCTGAAGTTCAGGCCACCGCTGTCCAGCTTCAGGCCCGCATCCGCCAGTGCCCGCTCCAGTGCGGAGGAGTCCCGGCGCAGCAGGTCGAAGGTGGAGGCGTTGTCCGCCTGAATGGAGACGCTGGCCTGGCCGTCCTTGCCCATTTCCAGCTTCACCTCGATGCGGCCGAGCTCTGCCGGGTCGAGCCGCAGGGTGAATTCGGTGGCCTCAGCGCCCACGTGGCGGCTGATGGCAACGCCCACGGCCTCGGGCAGCTGCTGCGGCGTTGCCACCCGCACCACGTCCGCACCGTGCGGCAGGCTGGCGCTGGTGCCGGTCTGGCTGTGCAGCGCCTGGCCGTGCAGCGGCTGGGCATTCAGGGGCTGGCTCTGCACCGGCTGGAAGCCGTCGGGCAGGGTGCTGGACTGGGCACCGGATTGAGCAGCGGACTGGTTCGTGGCTTGCGCGGCCGGCTGCTGATCGGCCGTCGTGGCGGAGCGAGCAGCTTGTGCCGTGCTGCCGGTCTCGGCCTTGGCGCGGGTCTCGTCAGACGAAGCCATCTGCCCGCCGTCCTTCGCATCTGTCTTGGCGGCATCGATCACGGTCTGCACATTGCCTGCTGCCGGTTCAATCGCCGACAGATCGGAAGCATTTACCGGCTTGCCCGCATCGGCAGGTTTTGCCGCCTGCGTCGGAGCGGCAGTCAGAGTGATTGCCGGAGCCGCTGCCGCCATCACCACCAGTTCGGGCTGGTCAACCGATGCGTTGCTGGGAACGTTGCCTGCAGCCTGAGCGGCAGGAGCGCGCATTTCCGCCAGTACCATTTCAGCCGTCGGCGCGGCGTCGGCCATCAATGCCGTTC
>NZ_DATBUP010000273.1:0-2859 GCF_036515995.1 Pedomonas sp.
CGCCTGTGCACCAGCCGGGGCAGCCGCGGCGGCGGGCGCTTCCGGCTCCTTGAAGCTGGCGCCGCTCTTGTTAGCCATGAACACTACCGCGCGCTCCACTTCGATGTTGTCCAGATCCGGATTGCCGCCCTTGGCCGGCATCGCGCGGATGCCTTCGATCGCATGCTTGACGAGCGTGTCATAGCCTTGGCCCAGGCGCGCAGTCCAGGCACTGTTGTCGCCGGTCTTCGGCGCGCCTGCCGCGCCCGTGTCGTGGCAAGCCGCGCACACGGCGGCGTAGACGGCGCCACCGGCCTGCAGCACTTTCGGTGCGTTCGCATCTTGCAGCACGAAGCCTTCCTCCGCCGCGGGGCGCAGGCGTTCCGCCACCGCCTCGGCGCTCTGGCTGTCGGTGCCTTCGCCTACCAGCCTGTCCGTAGTGGCATACTGGACGAGCAGAATGATGCCGATGACGATGACGAGGAAGAAGGCCGTCACCGCGACGATGAGCTGCTTCGGCGTGCGGATGAAGGATTGGTGTTCGTTATGTGCGTCGCTCATGATTTCCTTAATGCAATTAAAAAAACCTGCCACCCGGCGCTTTGCGCTCATGCATGTTGTTCTGCAAATGCCGCCAAACGGCCGATTATAGACCTAAAGTATCCCGTTTGTAACGGTATTCAGGGGGCATAGCGTCATTCACCATGGACGGCGGGGCGGAAAGTCTGTATCCTTCGCACACTAAACGAGTTTCCTACGCGGCTGTAGCTCAGTGGATAGAGTATTGGCCTCCGAAGCCAAGGGTCGCTGGTTCGATCCCAGCCAGCCGCGCCAATGGATGAAGCCCATACCTTAAGGGCTTGATTGTTGAGTAGAGACTGTTGCGCTCGGCGAGAACGATGACCCGCTCGAGCGGACATGACATCGGTGCAATGCCGAATGTCGGGCGTCACCCGTAGTTGTCGGCCTTGCCCATGAGCCGGGCGCCTGCTCGCGTAAGAGCCAGAACCGCACTCCTGAGATCCCGGTCCCATAGCTCGTTCCGTGAAGAACTGCCTAAAAAGCATCTTCATGTTACCGTGCACGAATGCTAACGAGAAGTCCGTTCGCCCCTTGCTCCTCTGGGGCCTTGCTGATATGGCGTGATGTTTTGCCCAACCAGCATCGAAACAACGGAAAGTAAGATGAGCCTCAATAACAAAGTACAAGAGCGTATTTCGGTTCTACGCTTTTTAATGATCTTCGGGATCGTTGTTCTGCATACCCCCCAGTATGTGCCGATCGCGCAAGTCGGCCCCGGAGCGTTTGATTTCATCAAGGCGTTTTTTCAGAATGCGTTGTTCCGCACCACCGTTCCAGTTCTGACTTTCATTTCCGGATACTTGCTGTTCAACTCCGGTCTCTATCTGAACCCCAGGAAGTTAGCACAGAAGAAGTTCAAGACGATCGTCGTTCCTTTTCTTGTTTTTAACTTGACGTTGCTGCTTGCAGCTTATCTCGCACAGTCAAGAGCCGGCATCGCTTTATCTTACGAGCTGACCCCGTTCGACCCTGGCGTGTGGCTCAACGCCGCATTCGGGCTGACGACGAGCCCGATTAATTACCCGTTGAATTTCCTCCGGGATCTAATTGTCCTCATGTGCCTGGCGCCCGTGTTCGGGCTGATGTTGCGCACGTATCCGGTACTTGGGCTGGTTTGTGTCAGTGTGTTGTTCTACCCGGACTACGATGGGTACTTGCTTCTACGAAATACCATGGCCATTACTTTCTACCTGGGCGGAATGGCTGCGATCCAGAAGTGGAACGTCCTGGCGCTGGATAAATACGCCCCGGTTTGTCTCCTTGGTCTCATAGGCGTGTGTGTCGCGATGGTTCACTTTAGGATCGCTAACACGAATTATCTGGCCTTGGGAGCCCCATTCCTTATCTGGCCCGCTGCGGCTTTGTTACACGGTACGGGGGCAGGCAGGTGGTCGGCCAGGATGAGCAAGTACAGCTTCTTTATTTTCGTTGCACACGCGCCTGTCCTGATGGCGACCTGGCTTGTTTACGACGAGCTCGGCGAACCCGTACCTTACCCGTTGTACTGGTTGGCCGCCCCTGTAATTACGTTAGGGATCCTGGTCATTGTTTACAAGCTTGCGCTGACTTTTACGCCGTCGGTTTTCTCGGCCATTCTTGGCTTAAAGAAAGAAAAGGCGCGATCGCGCGAGGATGACCGGTACCTGGAAGCACAATCGGTCATCAAATAGATGCGGATGGACTGAGCTCAGCGGTTCTTGCTCTCAGCGTAAGGTGCTCAGGTATGCCAGCAGGTCCGCGATCTGCTTCTCGTTGCTGATTCCCCAGAACCGCATCTTATTCCCGGGCACCACATCGTCCGTGTCGCGCACAAAGGCCGCCAGGTTTTCTTCCGTCCACACCACCCCCGAGTTCTTTATCGCTTTCGAGTACGCGTAGTCCGGTGCGCTGCCGGCGCGCCGGCCCACGATGCCGTTCAACTGCGGGCCGAAACCGCTGCGTGCATTGGGTCCTACCTTATGGCAGGACGCACATTTCTGAAAAACGCGTTTGCCTGCCTCCACATCGGCGCTGTATGCGCTGGGCACGGCTGCGGCGAGTAGCAGGACAACAAAAACTTGCTTCAACATCATCAATCCAGGTAAGGCGAGTGGCTTCCCAACGCGTACGCTGCGGGGAGGCGCGGGAACACTTTATTGCGGAGAACGATCTTGCCGCACGCGGCCTTGTTCGGCAAGTCTTGACGAAACCGGGCGCGGCCACGCGAACGGGGCGTTGCGCCCGGCCGCGCGGGACGCTGGCCGGTTGCGCCGCCACGCCTGGAGGGTTGATTGAACCGCGCGGGGCGATGAGATCGGC
>NZ_DATBUP010000274.1:0-19018 GCF_036515995.1 Pedomonas sp.
GGGCATCTCATCCCAACAATTGATATAATTGCTCTGCCTCACGCTCTGGAAACCCCCTGACTCCCCGGTCACCGTAAAGCTCCCTCGACCCCCGGCAAATCCCCAAGCAGAGGCAAGAAACGGAAAGGAAGGGAAGGCTCAACAGAACATGCCGCGTACGTCCCGTTAAAACAAAAGGGAGGTTGCCAGGAGGGACAAGCCCCTCCTGCGAAAAGAAATCACTCAGTAATGGAAATCACTCAGTAATCAGCGTCAGCTCGGTCCGGTACTGCTGGGCCAGTTCGGCATAGTGCTGCGGGCCGCCCTTCAGCAGTTCCAGTTCCTCGGGCGCGAGATCGCGGATGTAGCGGGCCGGACGGCCGCCCCACATCTGGCCGGAGGGCACGCGCTTGCCCGGCGTCAGCAGCGAGCCTGCCGCCAGGAATGCGTTCTTCTCCACCACGCAGCCGTCCATCACGGTGGAGTGCATGCCGACGAAACAGCCGTCTTCCAGCGTGCAGCCGTGCAACAGCGCCATGTGGCCGATCAGGATGTCGTTGCCGATGGTGGTCGGGTGGGTGTCCTTGCTGATGTGGACCACCGTGCCGTCCTGAATGTTGGTGCCCGAGCCGATGCGGATCGAGTGATCGTCCCCGCGCACCACCACGTTGAACCAGATGGACGTGCGCGAGCCGATCACGACATCGCCGATCACCTGCGCGCCGGGCGCGATGAAGGCGTCTTCCGCAATCTGGGGAACCTTGTCGCCAAGGGCATAGACCGGCATGGCAATCCTTTCGTCAAAACGGAACTTAGGCGGGGCAGCGGCGGTGCTGATCAGGGGAACAGCGGCGCCTGTTCCAGACCCATGGTTTCAGGCAGGCCGAACATCACGTTGAAGTTCTGGATGGCCTGACCGGAAGAGCCCTTCACCAGATTGTCGATGGCCGAGACGACGATGGCGCGGCCCGGAATCCGGTCGGGGAACACGTTGATGACGCAGTGGTTGGAGCCGCGCACCATGCGCGTGGCGGGCGCGACGCCCTTGGGCAGCACGTGCACGAACGGCTCGTCCGCGTAGCGCTGGGCGAGAGCCTCGCGCAGTGAGTCGGCGCTCTGGCCGTCCGTCAGCTCGACGGTGATGGTCTCCAGCTCGCCCCGGTTGATGGGAACGAGGTGCGGCGTGAAGCTGACGTAAAGCTTTTCGCCTGCGGCTTTTCCAAGTTCCTGCTCGATTTCCGGCATGTGACGGTGGTGGCCCAGCCCGTAGGGGGCTATGGCCTCGGCCACTTCCGGAAACAGGTTGGCTTCCTTCAGGCTGCGGCCCGCGCCGGAGACGCCGGAGAGCGCATTGATGGTGATGTTGCGCGGCGCGATGCGCTTGCCCTCAAGCAGCGGAATGAGCGCCAGCAGCGCGGCGGTCGGGTAGCAGCCGGGGCAGGCGGCGAGGCGGGCCGTCTTCAGCTTCTCGCGGGCGTGCTCGGTCAGGCCGTAGACCGCCTCGTCCTGCAGCTCCAGCGCCGCGTGCGGGTTGCCGTACCACTCCTCGTAGGTGGCAGCGTCCCGCAGGCGGAAGTCGGCGGAAAGGTCGATCACCTTGGGCGGGTTCGGGCCGCTGAAGATCTGCTTGATGATCTGCTGGCTGGTGGCGTGCGGCAGGCAGCCGAACACAGCGTCCACTTGGGCGAAGTCGATGGATTCGGCCGTCACCAGATCGGGCAGCGGATAGGCCTTGAAGTGCGGCCACACGGCATCAACCGTTTGCCCTGCCTTGCGTTCGCCCGAGAGCGCCACGATCTCGATCTGCGGATGGGTGAGGGCTAGGCGGATGAGGTCCGCGCCCGTGTAGCCGGAGGCGCCCAGCACCGCGATCTTCAGCTTGGTCATTGGCCGAATTCCCGTGAAACAGACTGTCACAAAAACCGGCGCACAGTAGGCACCTGCTCGGCAAGGTGCAAGCCATCAACACGGCAGGCTTCATGAACGAAACAAAGGGCGCGCCTTGCGGCGCCACCCCTGTTTCTGTCCGATGCGGCTCGGGCTGGTCTTATGCCAGGTTGTTGGGCAGCTCGCCCAGCGCCTCTTCCAGGTCGTTGAAGCTGGGAGCCAGCTCGCTCGGCGTGTTGCGGCGGCCGATCTCCACCGCCACCTGCGGGGCGAGGCCCTGAAGGTGCGCAACGATGACGATCTTGGCGAGGTTCATGAACTTGCCCTCGGCCTCCAGCACCTGCCCGAGGCGCTGGGCGATGGGCCCGACGACGCAGTAGGACAAGAGCACGCCGAGGAAGGTGCCGACCAGAGCGCCGCCGATCATCGCGCCGAGGATCTCCGTGGGCTGGTCGATCGAGCCCATAGTCTTCACCACGCCGAGCACGGCCGCCACGATGCCGATGGCGGGCAGGCCGTCCGCCATGATCTGCAGGGCATGCTGGGCCTGATGCTCTTCCTCGTGGTGCTTCTCCAGATCCTTGTCCATGGCGTCTTCCACCTGGTGCGGATCCTCGAAGTTCATGGTCAGCATGCGCAGGTAGTCGCAGATGAACTCGATGAGATGGTGGTCCGCCAGCAGGCGCGGGAACTGCTGGAAGATCTTGGACTCTTCCGGCCGCTCGATGTGCGATTCAATGGCGACGATGCCCTTGGTGCGCACCGTCTTGACCAGCAGGAACAGGAGGCACAGCAGATCCTTGTAGTCGTCCTTCTTCCACTTCTCGCCCTTGAAGGCGCGGCCGATGCCCTTGCCCGCCTTCTTCAGCACAGACATGGAATTGCCGACGATGAACGCGCCGAGCGCGCCGCCGCCCACGGCCATGAGTTCGTGCGGAGCCGCGTGAAGGATGATGTCGAACTTGCCTCCGGCCAGGACGAACGAGCCGAAGACGCAGACAAAGACGACAACGAGACCGATGATGATGAACATGGCGCACGCGGACCCAAGTTGGTTAACCGCGGCCATTCTGACCCCTTATGCTTAAAGCGAGGTTACCAACGGGTGAGGGGGCGGGCCTTCCGTGTTCTGCCGGACCATGCAGGGCAAGCAAACAGGCTGTCTATCCTGCCAGCTTATCTGACCGTCAGTCTGCGATATCGTCCATAGAGTTTAATCGAAATGATCTGGCTGGCGAGGTGGGACATGGGCCTGCGCGGGGTAAACAGGGTTATGATCGCGGTGCGCGATCTGGAAGCTGCAAAGCAGCGCTATACAGATCTTCTCGGTGCAACCTTCGAGGACGCGCACTGGACGGGCGAGGCCTTCGGCATCTCCGTGTCCATTGCGTGGGATGCCGGCATCGAGCTGTGCGCGCCTCTGCCCGGCCGCGAGAAGACCAGCGCCGTCTCGGCCTATCTCGAAACTCATGGCGAAGGGGTGATGAGCGTCTTCTTCGGCGTCGACGATGTGGACGCGGCTCGCGCTCGGGCAACCGAGGCTGGCTTCGGCAGCATTCACGCGCTTGATTACACCCGGCAGGAAATCGACAGCCATCTGGGCGGAAAATTCAGCCGCTATCAGGAAGCCGTCCTGAACACCGCAGGCGAACTGGGCGTGAGCGTCTGCCTCGCGCGGCTTGATCCCAAGTAGGGCCGGGGGCGGGCCTTTCGTGTGTCATCAGGCTTCCAGTCCGCCTTGCCGTCGGCCCGGCTCGCTCTAACTGTACGAAAAGGAAAGACTTCGCTCTTTCCCATCTCTCTTCTGGATGACTTCGGTAACCTCGCGCCACGAGCCCTGAACGGGTTCGTGGCGCGGCTTTTTCGCGTGCGGCACGTTGGACGGTGCCGTTCTTCCCTTGGGGCGCTGCAAAAGAAAAGCCCCCGCGCCGTCAGCTCGAAGGCTGGGGGCCGGGGGCTCGGGTTGGGTCAGGCACCCGTAAGGGGGCTGTCCTGCAGGCCAGACGCCTGATCTTGCGCTTATTCTTCCTCTTCGGTCGCCTTCTCGCCGATGTCCTTCAGCCACTTGCCCAGCGCGATCGGGTTGAGTGCGCCGCGCGCCCGCTCGGCACCGGGGCCGACGGGGGCGTCGTCATTCGCCTTCATCACGCGGTTGGCCTTGGCGGTGGGCGAATCCTGCGCCGGATCCACCTCGCGGGTCACCGTCTCGCCCGGCACGCGGTAGCGCTGCTGCGGGTCGCGCTCGGCGCAGACGATGATTTCCTCGCCCACGGTCAGGCTGCCGTTGGGGGCGGCGCAGGCGCGGCGGACTTCATCGGGCGTGATCGCCTGACGAATGCGGCGCTGGTACTGCTCGGTGGTGCTCGGCGCCTGACTCGAGGCGGCGCGGGCCGCCTGGGTGCCCGGTGACACGACCGGCTGCACGTCCGCCGGCTGGGTGGCGGTTTCGGGCCGGGGCTCGGCCGGAGACTGCGGATCCGTCTGCGCGAAGGCGGACGGCGTCAGCAGGGCAAGGCCCAGAACTGTGCCCAGAACGGTGGCCAGGGCGGGAAGGGCCAGGGCGGGAAGGGAAAGACTGTTCGACATAGATTTCATCTCCACCCGCAACGTTTAGCACCCATGGGGGCCGCCGCAAATGGCGGCATGCCGCGCACGCCGCCATGTGTGGCTTTTATGTCTCCCCGGCCGACCGCCGGTTTGCGCGCTTACTGGTACTTCACCGAGCAGCCGTAGGGCTTGGTGGCATTCTCCGCCACCGGCTTGCCCGCCTTCACGCTGGTGAGCGCGGCGGTCACATAGTTCTTTGCGGTCTTGATGTCTTCCGGGTTGGCGGTCGGCTTGTCGTCGATCGCGCCCATGTAGACCAGCGTCCCCTTGGGGTCGATCACATACATATGGGGCGTGGTCTTGGCTTCGTACAGGCGGCCGACCGTGCCTTTCTCGTCCAGCAGATAGGCGCTCGGCGCGGCCTTCTGGGCTGCCAGCAGATCATTGGCCGCCTTCGGGGTCAGGTGGCCCTGCAGGCCGCTGGCGGACGAGTTGACCGTCAGCCACACCACGCCGTCCTGGGTGGCGGACTTCTGCAGCGTCTGCATGTTGCCGCTGTTGTAATGCTTCTTCACGAACGGGCAGTCGAGGTTGTGCCACTCCAGCACCACGGTCTTGCCCTTGTAGTCGGCCAGCGAATGGCTCTTGCCGTTGGAATCAACGGCGGTGAAGGTAGGGGCGGGCGCGCCGACCTTGGGCGCGGCCAGCGCCGGGGCGGCGAGGGCGACCGATACGGCGAGGGCGGACAGCAGGGACAGGGGTTTCATGCGTCAATTCCTCCGGCAGTTATTGGAACGCCTGGCGGTTCCAACCTTGGGCGCTGAATACAGGTGACGGAACGCAACGGGTGACGGAACGCAACGGATGACAGCGCGCCTTACGCCACCGTCTCGATGAGCAGCGAAGGCGTCAGGATCTGGGGCAGCACCACCGGCGCGTCGGCGGTCGAACCCTTGGGGAAGTAGAGATAAAGCGGCACGCCGTCCCGGCCATGGCGGCGCAGCACGGCGGTGATGGCATCGTCGCGCCGGGTCCAGTCCCCCACCAGCACGGAAACCCCGGCGGCGTTGAAGGCATCAGCGACTTCGGCGCGCTCCAGCGCCACCCGCTCGTTGACCTTGCAGGTCACGCACCAGTCCGCCGTGAAGTACACGAACGTCGGCTTGCCCTGTTGCACCAGGTCGTTGAGCTTGGCCTCGCTGAACGGCTCCACGCTCAGACCGCCGGCGGTCTGCACGGGCGCGCCATTGCTGGCAACGGCTTGCGTCACGCCGAGCCTGGGCACGCTGAGCCCGCCGGCAAGGGCGACGAGCAGTGCGGCCAGCCCCCAGCCGAGACGCATCGGCTTGCCGGTGCCCTGTCCCCGGCCCATCAGCCACAGGCCGAGCGCCATCAGCAGCGCGACGGCGAGGCCCGCCACCATGGCGTCCAGCCCGAGCTGACGGCCGACGATCCAGAACAGCCACAGGGCAGTGGCGAACATGGGGAAGGCGAGCACGCGGCGGAACGTGTCCATCCACGCGCCGGGGCGCGGCAGCAGGGCGCGCAGCGGGCGAATGAAGCCCAGCAGCAGGAATGGCAGCGCCATGCCGAGGCCGAGCGCAAGGTACACAAGGAAGCTGAGCGCGGGCGGCAGGGTGAGGGTCGCGCCCAGCGCCGCCGCCATGAACGGGGCGGTGCAGGGGGTGGCGACCAGCACGGCCAGCGCGCCGGTCCAGAACGAGCCCTGCGCGCCGCCGCGCGAGACGAGGCTCTGCCCGCTGCCCGCAAGGCGGGTGGTGATCTCGAACACGCCCGCCAGATTGAGGCCGATGGCGGTCATCAGCAGCGCCAGCAGGGCGACCATGCGCGGGTCCTGCAGGTGGAAGGCCCAGCCCACCGCCTCGCCGCCCGCCTTCAGCGCCAGCAGCAGCCCGCCGAGCAGGCCCATGGTGACCAGCACGCCCGCCGTATAGGCCAGCCCTTCGGTGCGGGCTTCGCGCTCCGAGCCGCCGCCGGCGCGGGCAAGGCTGAGCGCCTTCAGGCTGAGGATGGGGAACACGCACGGCATCAGGTTGAGCAGCAGGCCGCCCAGCAGCGCGGAGACGAGCGCCAGCGGCAGGCTCACGCCCGCTCCATCCGTGCCAGCCCCATCTGGGCCAGTCGCGCCGCCAGACGCGCCAACGGCGGCATTGCTGCCGCCGCCCGGGGAGGAATGGCCGTCCATGCCGCCGCTGGTGATCACCTTGCCCGGAGGCAGCGCGGCAGACAGGCTGTCGTCCCGCGTGGCGGTGATGAAGAAGGCATCCGGCTTGGGCGCGCCCGCCAGCCTCACGGTGAGAATGCCGGTCACCGTCTCCATGTCCGGCTTGTAGCCCACCGGAATGCTGAGGCGGAGCCGCCCATCCGCCACCTGCGCGTCCTGCGTCGCGGTGTAGGAGATGACGCCGTCCTCCAGCGGGAAGAACAGCACTTCCTCGATGTCGGTATCCGGCAGCGCCCACGGCGTGTGCAGGGTGAAGCGGTCATCTGAAGTGGCGAACTTCACCGGCCAGTCGACGTGCGTCGGCATGGCGGCGCGGGCCTTGGCGAACAGGTCGCGCTTGGCGGGGGCCGCCGCGCCGTCGCCCGCGGGCAGGGTGAGCTTCAGCTCCGCGTCCTCGGGCACGCACTGCTGGTCGTCGCACACCAGCCAGGCAACCTTGGCGCTGATCGGCACGGAGCCGCCCGGCTTCAGATCAGCCGGCGGGGTCAGCGTGACAAGCAGGGTCGAGGCCCCCTCGTAGGCGAAGTTCAGCAACTCGCCGCCGAACGGCAGGCGGATCGGGGTCGGGTACTCCAGCTCACCCGCCTTGAACCCTTCGGGCAGCTGCCACGTCACCGTGGTCTCCATGCCGCTGTCGCCGGGGTTCTTCCAGTAGGTGTGCCACTTGGGCTGCGGCGTCATGGTGAGCGCCAGCGCCAGCGGCTTGCCCGGCGCAACCGAGGCGGTCTCGGCCGTCAGTTCCACGGTGGTGTGCGTGCGCGACACCGGATTGGCCAGCCCCGTGCCCGTTGCGGCGAGGACGATTGCACCTGCGAGGGAGAGTGTTTTCAGCATGGCCCGAGAATAGGTAGGTTGATGAGAAGGCGAAAGTCTGCCGGAAGATCCTACGCCAAAAGTTGATACGAGGGGCTTCGGCTTTTCCCTTCGTCGCTTGGTCGCAGCGGCCGCACATGTCGGCCCAAAGAAAAAGGGCGCGGTCCGAAGACCACGCCGCATAGAATAATCGTTTTATAAATTAGATGCGCTTTGACCTAAATTATCAGAGTAATGGTCTCCACTGTTTATTTCATCAGTGAGAGATTCCATTATTTTTTTTACTACTAATCCAGCTGCTAATTCTGAAATGTGGTCATCATCATAATAGAGAGGTTCACCGTTGAGGTGGGCAGCACACCGTCCGCCGATTTGGGTGTTACAAAAAATCCGATCGGGATAAATTCTAATTATCTTGCCATTGCCCGGAGAAATTGCATCTAAGACCTTAAATGTCCGCCTATTTCGTTCTTGGAAAGTTTCATATGACACAGAAGCGTCGGCAGGTTTGATCGAGTTGTTGCGCTTATAAATTTTCGCCAGACGCATAGGAACATTCCAACCCATCTCAGGCACCGGATAAATAAGGATCACGGTGCGGCCGGTATAAAGAAATGATTCTATCGATCGGGTCAGGTGTTTTGCTATCTGTTCCGAGTAATTTTCGTTACTGTCGTTAATATCCCATGTCCATGGGTCGCCTTCTTCGACTCCACCTTCCTTGTTATTAAAGCGGATCTCTTCGATAAGGAGGGGCCATCTGCCATGTATAATTATTGTTTTGGGTAGTGTCCCCGAGTTCTCTCTTAGAGAAGAAAATATCGATTTGCGTAATTCCCTGCAGAGGTTGTCTCTGGCATTGGGTTGTTTCAAGTTGGCGTCTTTGAGTGGGATGCAACTGCTATAAGTGAGACTTTTTCCTGCCAAACCCAAGGCTGTTGCTTGTGTGTCTATGGCCTTCAAGAGGGCGCCTGCATGGCTGTCGCCCAAAAGGGCGAAGCTGGTATTCGACTTCTGGTTGCCAATGAGGCAGCCAGCGCTAACAGAAGGATCTGCATCCAATTTAGACCAGCATGGACGTGTATATTTATGTAGGAGATCAGAATTAGTATTGTTGAGCGCTGCTACTACAGGATCGACCGTGGCAACGAAGCCGCGCGAGACATGGCCTGAGAGGCCGATAGCCAAAAATAAAGCGCAGCCGGCGGCCGAGCCAATAAAAATTGTGGTGCGTCCAATAGACTTGCGATTTCGAAAAGGGGCCTCGATAAATCTCCAGGTCAGCCAGGCCAGCATTAGAGATGCAGCAGCTAATATAAGCATGGTGATTGTCGACGGCGGATTAAGGCTCTCAAGTCTTGCAAAGGCAAAGAGTGGCTGGTGCCATAGGTAGGCACTATAGCTAATTAGTCCAATCCCCACGAATGGTTTGGTGGAAAGTAGCCGAGATGCGTAGGTATTGGGAGTGGCGTATAATATGATTAGGGCGGTGCCCAACGTGGGGATTAGGGCATATAAGGATGGGAAAGGCGTGGAGTGGTCAAAAGCAAAGATTGCGTAAATGATGAGAGCCAGTCCTATGGCGGACAGGTAATTATCTCGCCATGAATTAATGCTTATTTTCCCGCCAAAACTGATCCAAGCGCAAATGGACCCAATGAGCAGTTCCCAAGCCCGGAAAGGGGTAAGGTAGAAATTTGCACTAGGATTATTGCGCCATCCCCATTCGGCCAGTGTTAAGCTAGCGATAGCGATTGCAGCAAGAAAATAAGGGACGGACTTCCGGTGGAATCGCCAAACAATTAGAATTAATATTGGAAACAGTACATAATATTGTTCCTCAACAGCCAGACTCCAAGTGTGCAGAAGAGGTTTTTCTTCTGAAGCCGCGCCAAAATAATCATCTTCTTTCCAGAACAGAACGTTTGAGCTGAACAGAACTATTGCCAGTAAACTTTGCGAAAAGTCGACGAATTGCCGGGGCAGCATCCATAACCAAGCAAGGGGGAGGCAAACCAGCATGACGAAGAACAGGGCAGGTAAAATCCTGCGCGCTCTGCGTTCGTAAAAGCGGATTAGAGAGAAGGTTCCTGCCTCCATCTCCTTTAAAATTATGCTTGTGATGAGATAGCCTGAGATGACGAAAAAGATATCGACTCCGACAAAGCCCCCGGAGAATTGGGAAATGCCGGCATGAAACAAAATGACTGGCAAAACAGCTATGGTTCTAAGGCCGTCAACCTCTCTGCGATATTCCACTCGCTATCCTCTCAAACTCTGATTGCGACGGCGAGGTTGTGACCTAAGGCTGTTATTTTGGTCAAGCTCCAGTTGAGGAAAGGTTGGCTCTTTTCATTATAACTTAGCTCAGGACTGAGTTGGTGATATCAGAAGTCGGTTGAGGAGGGGGTATGGACAATTTGCTGCTTCTTCAAGGTTAGGCTTATTGGCGTTTGGTAAGGCGTCAAGCGTCCCTCTCATTCCTTCACCCCAAAGAAAAAGGGCGCGGTCCGAAGACCACGCCCTTTTTCCGGTAATCGTAGGCTTGCGCCCCGAGTTCCGTTCCGTCGCGATTAACGCTTCGAGAACTGGAAGCTGCGGCGAGCACCGGCCTTACCGTACTTCTTACGCTCGACGACGCGGGCGTCGCGGGTAAGGAAGCCGGCAGCCTTCACGGCGCCGCGCAGAGCCGGCTCGTAGCGGCTCAGAGCCTGAGCGATGCCGTGCTTCACGGCACCGGCCTGACCGGACAGACCGCCGCCGACAACGGTGGCGATCACGTCGTACTGGCCTTCGCGGTCAGCGACCTGGAACGGCTGGTTGATCACCAGACGCAGGGTCGGACGAGCGAAGTAGACTTCCTGGTCACGGCCATTGACGGTGATCTTGCCCGTGCCCGGCTTCACCCAGACGCGCGCAACGGCGTTCTTGCGGCGGCCGGTCGCGTAGGAGCGGCCGTAGGCGTCGATCTGCGGCTCGCGAATCGGAGCGGCGGTGACAGCTTCACCGTCGCCAGCGCCGAGGGACTTCAGGTCCTCAAGGGTGTGCTTCTCGACCATTACGCGCCTCGCTTATTCTTGGCGTTCATCGATGCCACGTCCAGCACCACCGGGCTCTGGGCCTCGTGCGGGTGTGAAGCGCCGGCATAGACGCGCAGGTTGCGCATCTGCTGGCGGCCGAGCGGACCACGCGGAACCATGCGCTCAACGGCCTTCTCGAGGACGCGCTCCGGGAAGCGGCCACCCAGAGCCTTGTCGGCGCGGATTTCCTTGATACCGCCGGCATAACCGGTGTGACGGTAGTAGAACTTCTGCGTCAGCTTGCGGCCGGTGAACTTCACCTTGTCCGCATTGATGACAATGACATTATCGCCGCAATCCACGTGGGGAGTGAAGCTGGTCTTGTGCTTGCCGCGAAGGTGGTTGGCGATGATCGCGGCGAGACGGCCTACAACAAGACCTTCAGCGTCGATCAGCAGCCACTTCTTTTCCACCTCCGCCGGTTTGGCGACGTAGGTCTTCATGGTGTGCCTCGGTGTTCACGAAACGAATGACGACGGAAAATCCGCCGCCGAACCGTGCGCTAATTGCGTGAGGCGAGGCGTAAAGTCAAGGATAAAGCGGGTTTTCGGGGTGTGGTAATTTAATACCACACCGCCTGTCGGGGTCGGATTTCAGTCCGCAGAATGGCGTTTGAGAATCTCCAGCGGGATGAGCAGGAGCGTCGCCTCGTTGGTGGCTTCCAGCTTGAGCGGCGGCGCAACGCCCGCCTGCAGTGCCTCCACCCAGCGCAGGGCGCACAGGCACCAGCGATCGCCGGGCTTCAGGCCCTTGAAGTCATGCTTGGGGCGGGGGGTGGAGAGGTCATTGCCGCGCTTCTTGCTGAACGCGAGGAATTCCTCGGTCATCACCGCGCAGACAAGGTGCAGGCCGATATCTTCCGGCCCGGTGTTGCAGCAGCCATCCCGATAGAAGCCGGTGCGCGGATCGAAGGAGCAGGCGGTCAGCCGTCCTCCCAGCACGTTGCGCGGCGAACCGTGGCGCTCAACCGGGTCGTCGAAGGCCATACCGCCTCCTGATCTAGAATCGGGTTTCTGTCTTCACCCATTCGAGATAGGGGCCAAATCCGCCGATAACAGGCCATGCGACAATGCAAGGCGTATCATAGGGGTGAATTTCGCGCAGGCGTGCGACGAGCGCCTCGATCCGGTCCGCCGTGGTTTTGAATATGGCGATGGTCTCGGCGTCCCGTTCGATGCGCCCCTCCCAGCTGTAGAGGGAGGTGGCGCCGGTCATCAGGTTGCCGCAGGCGGCCAGCTTCTCGCGCACCAGAGCGGTGACGGCCTCCTCCACGGCAAAGTCCGCCGGGAAGGTGACGTAGACGCTCACGACGTCCGTCTCTGGCCCTGTCTCTGGTGCGCTGCTCATCCTTGCCTCGCCTGTTGCGGGGTCGTTCAGGCAACCCGGGCGATGTTACGGCCGCGGTGCGCATAGAACAATGCCGCAGCCAGCAGAACGGCTGCGCCGCCCTGGTGCGCCACGCCCAGCACGATCGGCACGGCGTGCAGAATTGTGAGGATGCCGAGCACGATCTGGAAGGCGAGCGCGATGCCGAACAGCATGGCGCGGTTCTTCATGCTCTCGATGCCGGTGCGGAAGCCGTCCACCATCCACAGCACGCCGACCAGCGCCAGCATGTAGGCGATCATGCGGTGAATGAACTGCACGACGATGCCGTTCTCGGCCAGGTTCAGCCAGCCGAGCGCGGCCTCCCACATGTTGGGCGGCACCAGGCTGTCGCCCATCAGCGGCCAGGTGTTGTAGGCGAAGCCCGCGTTGAGACCGGCAACGAACGCGCCCATCACGATCTGCGCCACCAGCAGCACCAGGAACGGCACGGCCCAGCGGTTGGCGCTGGCCGGGGCGGGCTGGCGGGTGCGGTCGGCCAGCAGGTTGAGTGCGGTCCACACAAGGCCTGCCAGAATGGCGAGCGCGATGCCCAGGTGGGTGGCAAGCCGATAATGGCTTACGTCCGTGCGCTCGGTCAGGCCGGAGGAGACCATCCACCAGCCGACGGCGCCCTGAAGGCCGCCCAGCAGCAGCAGGCCCCAGAGCGGCTTCTTGTAGCCTTGCGGAACGCGGCGGCGAATCAGGAACCAGAAGAACGGAATGGCGAAGGCGACGCCGATGAGGCGACCCAGCAGGCGATGGCCCCATTCCCACCAGAAGATGCCCTTGAAGTCATCCAGCGACATCCAGGCGTGCTCAAGCTGATACTCGGGGATCTGCTTGTAGGCCTCGAACGCCTCGTGCCAGTCCTCGTCCGTCAGCGGGGGGAGGGTGCCGGTCACCGGCTTCCACTCGACGATGGACAGGCCCGATTCCGTCAGCCGGGTCGCACCGCCCACAATCACCATCAGGAAAACAAGTCCGGCCACCAGCAGCAGCCAGGTGGCAACGGCGCGCCGGTTCGACTGCGACTGGGCAGCCCCGGCAGACAGGGTCTTCACGGTATCGCTCATGGCCAGTTCCCCTAGGCGGAACCGCAAGCGCCGCCAAGCCCCTGCGACATAAGGCGTGGGCGCGGCGCGGCAGGCGCGCCGCCGCGAGAAGCGGGGCGTCGCCTGGAAAGGGTGAAAGACCTTCGGACGAAACAACTTCTGGCGAAACAATTACGGGCAAATTGACCTTGCACGAAAGAATTGCAGGAAAAGGCTTGTCGCAAGTTCGGTGTGATAATATATCATGGCCCGACGCGAGGAGTTTATTCTGGATGCCCAGGCCTGACTGGTTGGATTTTTCCGCGATCGGCGTGTCCGGTCTGTGCCTGGTGCATTGCCTGGCCAGCGGCGCGTTCGTGGTCGGCCTGTCCGCCGTCAGTCTGACTGCTCCGGCAAGCCATGAATTCCATCTCTACACGCTGACCATCGCCGCCATTCTGGCCGCGTGGGCACTGGGGCGCGGCTGGCTGCGCCTGCGCCGCACAGCGCCGGTGGCGCTGGGCGGGCTGGGCATCGCCCTGATGGCCGCCGGCGTGCATCCGGCCATGATCGGCTGGCCCGAGGTGGCGCTGACGGTGGCAGGCGTCACCGTGCTGGCGCTGGCCCATGTGCTCAACTGGCGCGGCCTGCGGAAGCTGGACTGCGGCGGCGCCTGCGCTCGTCACAGGGCCCCGGTTGCGCGGCTCAAGGACGCGGCCTGACCGAATATTCAGCCCCGAAGATTGCGGCGCACCCTCAACAGGGGTAATGCTGGGGTTGAGGAAATTATGGCGCACGATCATCCTGTACATTGCGAGCACGGCGAGCATCTGACGCCTGACGCGCGTCTGTCCGCTGCCGAGGCGGCGCTGGAGCGTCAGGGCGAGCAGTGGACCCCGCTACGGCAGTCGGTTTACGAAGCTTTGTCGAGCTTCGAGCAGCCGGCCAGTGCCTACGATATCGCCGAGCGCGTCTCGGCCCGGGAAGGGCGGCGCATCGCCCCCAACACGGTTTACCGCATCCTCGACCTGTTCGTGGCGACCAACCTCGCCAAGCGCATCGAGAGCCGCAATGCGTTCCTCGCCTGCGATCATCCGGACCATGTGCACGACTGCATCTTTCTGGTGTGCGACCGCTGCGGCGTGACCACCCACATCGATGACGACGGCATTGCCGGCGAGATTCGCAGCGCCGCCAAGGCGCGCGGCTTCAAGCCGGAGCACCCGGTCATCGAGGTAAAGGGCCTCTGCGGCACCTGCACCGGCGAGTAGGGCATCGTCCCGCCCTGCATCGCCCCATCCTGCACCTCATCGCCGCCGTTGATCGCTGCCCTCTGGTCAGCCGCGCTTCGCTCCGCTACCTCACGCTGAACAGGTTCTTACAATACACGGTCTCTCCGGGCGGGCTCGATTCTGCCGCCGGGCCGTGGCGGGCGCAAGCGGAGGCCAGATGGAGCGCGGATATCAGCGGCTGATGGAGTACCCCTGGGTGGACCGGGCGGTTGACCTCGGTCTCGGCGTCATGGGCGCGATCCTCATTCTGCTGATCGGCTGGTACATCTCGGGCTGGATGAGCCGGAGAGCCAGGACGCTGATGATGGAGCGCATCCGGGTCGATGACACCGTGGCGCTGTTTCTGGCGGCGGTGGTGCGCTACGGCGTCATGGTGATGGTCGTCGTCATGGCGCTGCCCCAGTTTGGCGTCTCGCCCACCAGTATCGTCGCCGTGCTCGGCGCGGCGGGCCTTGCCATCGGCCTTGCGCTGCAGAACACCCTCTCGAACATCGCGGCGGGCATCATGCTGGTGTTCCTGCGCCCCTTGCGGGTGGGGGAGACGGTGGAGGTGGGCGGCATCACCGGCACGGTGATCGGCGTCGGCCTGTTCACCACCGAGATGCGCCGGTTCGACGGCCTTTATGTCTCCATGCCCAACTCGCAGATCTGGTCCTCCCACGTCCTCAACTACAGCCGCAACGCCACGCGGCGAGTGGAGGTGCTGGTGGGCGTGGCCTACGACGCCGACCTGGAGCGCGCCCGCGCCCTCCTGCTGGAGACGGCGCAGGCCTTGCCGGATGTGCTGACCGATCCTGCGCCCGAGGTCGTCATCACCGCCCTCAACCAGAGCAGCGTGGACATGAGCGTGCGCGCCTGGGTGCCTGCGTCGGAATACACCAGGCGCTGGTCCCAGCTGAACCGCAACGTGAAGGAAACGCTGGCCAGTAACGGCATCGAAATTCCGTTCCCGCAGCAGGTGATGCACGTGGTCGGGCAGACCCCCGCCGCAGCGCTGACCGATGAGCAGGTTGCCGAGGCGCTGAAGGAGCAGGCGGCAAAGGGGGACAGAGGCTAGCCCAAGACCCCGTGCAGGCGGCAGGGGGTAATTGAAACGCGCCCGGCTGTGTTTCGCCGCCGCAAGCAGTACTATATTCATAAGCAGCTGAGCGGGCTGAATGGCTGGAACTTGCGCTGTTCATTCGACATACAGCCCATTCCTCGTTATGAGGTGCCCATGATTCCTTATTCGAAGTGGAGTTTCGCGTGACCCAGCGTCCGCACACGCCCCTGCTCGATGAGGTTCGGCTGCCTGCCGATCTTCGCCGTCTGACGCCCGAACAGCTGCCCCAGCTGGCAGAAGAGGTGCGGCAGGAGCTGATCCATGTCGTCAGCCAGACCGGTGGCCATCTTGGCGCGGGTCTTGGCGTCGTTGAACTGACGGTGGCACTCCACTACGTGTTCGACACGCCGCGTGACGTGCTGATCTGGGACGTGGGACATCAGGCCTATCCGCACAAGATCATCACCGGCCGGCGCGACCGCATGACGACACTGCGCCAGGGAGGCGGTCTCTCGGGCTTCACCAAGCGCTCCGAGAGCGAGTACGACCCGTTCGGCACGGCCCACTCGTCCACGTCCATCTCGGCGGCGCTGGGCTTCGCCATTGCCAACAAGCTGTCCGGCTCGCAGGGCAAAGCCATTGCGGTCATCGGCGACGGCGCGATGTCGGCAGGCATGGCCTACGAGGCGATGAACAACGCCGCGCAGGCGGGCAACCGCCTCATCGTCATCCTGAACGACAACGACATGTCGATTGCCCCGCCGGTGGGCGGCCTGTCGGCGTATCTGGCCCGCATGGTCTCGTCGCGCTCCTACATGTCGATCCGCGACATCGGCCGCGCGCTGGCCAAGCGCCTGCCGCGCCCGCTGTTCAAGGCGGCGCAGAAGGCCGAGGAGTTCGCTCGCGGCATGGCGACCGGCGGCACCCTGTTCGAGGAACTGGGCTTCTATTACGTCGGCCCCATCGACGGGCATAACCTTGAGCATCTGGTGCCGATCCTCGAGAACGTGCGCGATGCCAAGGACGGACCGATCCTGATCCACGTGGTCACCAAGAAGGGCAAGGGCTACGCCCCGGCCGAGGCCAGCGCCGACAAGTACCACGGCGTCAGCAAGTTCGACGTGATCACCGGCGCGCAGGTAAAGCCCCAGGCCAAGGCCCCGCAGTACACCAAGGTGTTTGCGGACGCGCTGGTGAACGAGGCCAAGCGTGACGACAAGGTGGTGGCCATCACCGCCGCCATGCCGTCCGGCACGGGTCTCGACACCTTCGGCAAGGCGTTCCCGGCCCGCACGTTCGACGTGGGCATCGCCGAGCAGCACGCCGTCACGTTCGCAGCGGGCATGGCGGCGCAGGGCTATCGTCCGTTCGCGGCGATCTACTCCACGTTCCTCCAGCGCGCCTACGATCAGGTGGTGCATGACGTGGCGTTGCAGAACCTGCCCGTGCGCTTCGCCATCGACCGCGCCGGTCTGGTGGGCGCGGACGGCGCGACCCACGCAGGCTCGTTTGACATCGCCTACCTCGCCACCCTGCCGAACATGGTGGTGATGGCCGCTGCTGACGAAGCCGAGCTGGTGCACATGGTTCACACCATGGCGCTGCATGACAGCGGGCCGATCGCCTGCCGTTATCCGCGTGGCGAGGGCACGGGCGTGCCGCTGCCGGAGGCGCCGCAGCGCCTTGAAATCGGCAAGGGCCGCATCGTGCGGGAAGGCACCAAGGTTGCCATCCTGTCGCTCGGTACCCGCCTGACCGAAGCGCTGAAGGCGGCGGACGATCTGGCTGCCAAGGGTCTGTCGGCAACCGTTGCGGACATGCGCTTCGCCAAGCCGCTGGACGTGGATCTGATCCGCAAGCTGGCGCTCACCCACGAGGTGGTGCTGACGGTGGAAGAAGGTGCCGTGGGCGGTTTCGGCGCGCATGTGCTGACGTACCTGTCGGACGAAGGTTTCATCGATGCGGGCCTGAAGGTGCGCACCCTGCGCCTGCCGGATACCTATCAGGATCAGGACAAGCCGGAGAAGATGTACGACGAGGCGCACCTGAACGCGCCGCATATCGTCGATGCGGCGCTTTCCGCCCTGCGCCACAACTCCCCCGCGACCGCGACCGCGTAATCGCCGGGACTGGAGACTTGAAGGCGTGAGCCGGAAAATACGTGTTGATCAGGCGTTGGTCGAGCGCGGGCTGGTGGAAAGCCGGTCCCGCGCTCAGGCGCTTATCATGGCAGGCGTCGTGTTTGCCGGTGAGCGCAAGATCACCAAGGCCGGCGATACCATTACCGAAGAGACCGGGCTTGAGGTCAAGGGGCGGGATCACCCGTGGGTGAGCCGGGGCGGCCTCAAGCTGGACCATGCGCTGACCCATTTCGGCTGGGACATCACCAATGCGGTTGTCATCGATGTCGGCGCAAGCACGGGCGGTTTCACCGACGTGGCGCTGACACGCGGCGCGGCCCGGGTGTATGCGGTGGATGTGGGCCACGGCCAGCTGGCGTGGAAGCTGCGGCAGGACGAGCGCGTGGTGGTGCTGGAGAAGACCAACGCCCGCCACCTGACGACCGACATCATCCCCGAGCCGGTTGACCTCGTGGTGTGCGATGCCAGCTTCATCGGGCTCAAGACCGTGCTGCCCGCCGCCATGGCCCTGACCAGGCCGCACGCCCGGCTGGCGGCGCTCATCAAGCCCCAGTTCGAGGTCGGCAAGGAGCGCGTGGGCAAGGGCGGCGTCGTCCGTGACCCCGAACTGCACGCGGAGGTCTGCGCCGACATCGAGGCGTGGATGAACGAGCAGCCCGGCTGGCATGTGGTGGGCATCACCCAGAGCCCGATCACCGGGCCTGAAGGCAATGTTGAATTTCTGATCGCTGCGGAAAAACAGGCGTGACCACCTTGGCTGTTACCAATCTGACCGTGACCCATCTGGGCGCGCAGGGCGATGGCGTTGCGCCCAACCCCGGCGCGTCCAAGCCTGTTTACGTGCCCGGCGGCGTGCCGGGCGACACGGCCGTGGTGAACGAGAAGGGCTGGGTGGTCGAGCTCATTCCCGGACCGAACCGGGCCGTGCCGCCGTGCCGGCATTTCGGGGAATGCGGCGGCTGTACCCTCCAGCATCTGGCCCCCGAGCTGTATCACACGTGGCTGACCGACCGGATCCTGATGGCCTTGAGCCAGCACGACATCACCGTGCCGCCGGAGAACATCGCCGCCCCCCATGTCAGCCCGCCGAACACCCGCCGCCGCGCCACCTTCCGCGCCACGCGCAAAGGCAAGGCAATAGAGCTCGGCTTCAATGTGGAGCGGGCGCACACGCTGGTGGATCTTGCCGAGTGCCACGTACTGCACCCTGATCTGTTCCGCCTGCTGGCGCCTTTGCGCGCCCTTCTGGCCCGCGAACTGACGGACGGCCATGCGGCCAGCGTCGCCGTCACCCTTACCGACACCGGCGTTGACATGACGCTCGGCGGCCTCAAGCGGAAGGGTTTGCAGCAGGACGAATTCCTCACCCGCTTTGCGGAAGAGACTGATCTCGCCCGCCTGTCCATCGACACCGGCGTTGGCATCGATGTCATCATCGAGCGCCGTCCACCCATCATCCGTTTCGGCGGCGTGCCCGTGCGTCTGCCGGTTGGCGCGTTCCTGCAGGCGACTCCCGATGGGGAGGCCGCCCTGCAGGCCGCCGTTCTTGAATCCGTTGGCAAGGCCAAGGAGGTCGCCGACCTGTTCGCCGGG
>NZ_DATBUP010000275.1:0-4719 GCF_036515995.1 Pedomonas sp.
GGTCACGGGAGTTTCCCAGTCCTTCGTGCCGATCGTACTGGCCGTGTTCGGCATCGGCATGACCGTGGGTAACCTGGTGGTGCCGCCCATCGCTGACCGCGCCCTGATGCCGACGGCCGCGGGTCTCTTGATCCTGAGCGCCGCCGCCATGGCCCTGTTCCCGCTTGCCGTGCACAACCCCTGGGCCGTGATGGTAAACGTGTTCGTGATCGGCTGCGGCGGCGCACTCGGCAGCCTGCTGCAAACCCGCCTGATGGAAGTGGCCGAGGATGCCCAGTCACTGGCCGCTGCGCTGAACCATTCCGCTTTCAACGCCGCCAATGCGCTCGGGCCGTGGCTGGGAGGCCTGGCGATTTCCGCGGGCTATGGCTGGTCCTCAATCGGCTGGGTCGGCTGCGCTCTGTCGCTGGGCGGTCTGCCGACGCTGTTCCTCTCGGTCGCGCTGGAGCGGAAGCGGCGTCTGCAGCATGCGCCGGTCGCCTGAGGCCAGCGCCGCTTGAATTCCTAGGACACCTCCTTAAGAATCAGTGCGTGGCGCTCATTGGAATCCCTGGCAGCAGAGGGAAGAGTTAAAATGTGCTCGCCGGAAAGTCAGAGCAGTGAGCGCAAGCCGGCCCCACGCAGACAGAGATTCTCCCGGGCAAGGCTCTGGAACTCCGCGCTCTGCCCCGGATCAAACTGCAGCCTCAGACGGTTCATTAGAGCCCAGCAGCTGTTGCGCTTCGTTGAGAGGCGCGGCGGGCTGTTGGCCCGCGACAGCTCTCGGACACCTGGAAGATCGATGCGAAGCCGTGGCTGTGCGCAGGCCTTGATAAGCAGCGCGCCGGTGCTCCAACGTGTGAGCGCTTCCAATAAAGCGATAACGTACAGTATCTTTCGCACGTCCCTGATTGCCTTCATATCCGAAATTGTGCTGATTTGCCGCCAAGCTGACTTCCCGATCGGTAAGAAATTATCCTGAAATCCGATCCACTCCGTGCGATCTTACCGATCGGTAAGAATGTCATGGTCGAAGATGCAACCCAGTTCGGCGCAGCCGTCACCGCCGCGGGTAAAGCCCTCGGCCTGACGCAGCGGGAACTGCCGCTCGCCATCAACTGCGGCGAACGCTTCATTGTCGACCTCGAGGCCGGCAAGCCTACCGCGCAACTCGGAAAGGCGCTTGCCGCCGCCAAGGCCGTCGGCCTGCGCCTCACCGTCACTGGCAGTCCATGGCCGTGACCGTGGAGCTTCCGGTTCATTTCGAAGACCGTCTGGTCGCTCGGATCATTGCGGATGCAAGTGGTGCCAGCCTTGCCTATGACGAAGCGTGGCTGTCCTCGCCAGACCACTTCCCGGTCTCGCTCGCCATGCCCCTCAGATCTGAACCTTACTCGGGCGAGCTGCTCCTTCCTTGGCTGATGAACCTGCTGCCGGAAGGTGAACCGCTGCGCGCCATGACGCGGGCGGTGGGCGCGGCGTCGGAAGACGACTTCGGCCTGCTCGCGCATGCCGGCAATGATCTGGCAGGTGCGCTGAGCATCGGCCTGCAGTAACCGCAGGGCGAGCCTGGCTACCGCGATCCCTGAGGGGTTGGCATCGGGCTGGCTGCACGATCACCCAAAGCCCGGAACGGTCCTTAAAGTGGCGCCGCCAGCGGGCGAGTTCTTCCTGGCGGACCTGCCTCAGCGGCCAGTTGTGCTCCTCTCCGGCGGCGTCGGCCTGACACCGATGGTGGCAATGCTCGAGACGATTGCTGAGCACCACCCGCACGTGCCGGCCTATTTTATTCACGGCACGCACAACCGCGAGACCCACGCTATGCGCGGCCACGTTCGCGCGTTGGCGAAGCGGGCCGCTGCAATTCAAGTCACAGATTTTCACCAGACGCCTGTGCCTGGTGCCTCGGATCATATCCATTATGAGTTCTTTGGTCCGGCTGACGAATTGCTGGCCGCGTGATGTGTCTGTAATTGGAACGGGTCTTGCCTGCGGTCTTTCAAGCCCAGCGATCCGCCACAGGAGGGCGAGGTTGGGTGTTGAGTGTGCGAGTGCTGCGATAGCCGACTGTCCAAGGCCCAGGTGCGCATCGCCGGATTGTTGGCGTAGTAAAAATCATTCCGTTGGCAGGCCTGTTCACCATTTAATTTCGAGAAATACCGAGCACAGAATCGAGGCTCAAAGAAAGGTTGTGGGCTGACAGGTTGAATGAGGCGGCTAGCTTCGCCCCCGCGCGTTGATGATGAGTATATCCAGATAGACCGGTGAGGCGATGCCTTTCGGTCACTTCGTTCAACGTTTCGGTGCCCTTTATCCCAGAGGCGTGCCGTATGGCAGAATTAGATCCTTGTTCAGACCGTTTTTTGGCCTCCGCATTGCTGGTTACCGGGGTTGGCACCTGGTGCCTCGATACCACGACCGGCCAGATGGAATGGAACAGCGTTGCCAGTGCCCTGCTGGGGTTAGCCTCGCCGTCCAGCGTCAATGACCTGTTATCGTCTGTCGATCCTGCGGACCGGGACGAAGTGACCAGTTTTCTCCAGCCTTCTGGTCATTGCAGAGATCGGGCGACGGCGGAGTTCCGGATCAAACGCCCGGGCGGCGACACCTGCTGGTTGCAGCTCACAGGCGGCTTTCCCGAAGAGAGAAGGAGCAGAAACGGCCATCTGATCGGAATTGTGCGGGACGTAAGCTGCCGCAAAGCGGCTGAGCTGCGCTCGCACGAAAGCCGCCAGCAACTCGAGGCACTACTCAACTGTTTGCCTGGAATGGCCTATCGCAGCGAGACGACGGCACCCTGGCGGCTGATCTTCGTCAGTGATGGCGCGGCTCAGGTGACAGGTTTTGACCCGGCTGAGTTCCTGCGGGGCGAGCGCACATGGGAGACGCTGGTTCATCCGGACGATCTGGCGATGATCTCCCAGCAGGCAAGGCAGGCGATAGCCGAGCATAGATTTTACACGCTCTTTTATCGGATTGTCCATCAGTCCGGGGAGGTCCGCTGGGTTCATGGTCGCGGGGAAGCCGTATACGATGGACAAGGGCAGCCCGTGTTCCTGGAAGGCTTTGTAATGGACGTGACGGAGCGGGTCTTGGCCGAGGTTCGGCTCCGGCAGTCCCGAAGTCTTCTCGAGACTGTCATAGAGGGAATGCCGGACGGCGTCTTTCTCAAGGACTACGGCGATGGAGGAAGGTATGTCGTTGTCAACAGCGCGCTGATGCGTCTGGTCAGTCGATCAGCGACGGACGTCGTGGGGCTCAGCGATGATCAGCTCTTCCCGCCCGATCAGACCGCAAAATATGTGGAGGAAGACCAGCTCCTGGCAAATCCCGACCTGCCCAGTCTTACCCTGGAGCGGACCGTTGAGACTCCACTGGGTTCGCGTCTCCTGGAGGTGCGTAAGGTTCCCATCCGCAACGAAGAGGCGAAGCTGTGCTATATTCTGGGCATCGTCCGGGACCTGACGGATCAGCGGGCTCTTGAGGCCCAGATTCACAAAATGCAGCGGATGGATGCGGTAGGCCAGCTCACAGGCGGGGTCGCGCATGATTTCAACAACCTGCTGACCATCATCCTTGGTTATGGCGAGATGCTGCGGGAAGACATGAACAATCCGCAGGCTCTGGCTCTGATGGATAAGATCTTGAATGCAGCTGACCGGGGATCCGAACTGGTGCGCCGTCTGCTGGCCTTTGCCCGCAAACAGCGTCTCGAGCCGCGGATTGTGAACCTGAACGAAAGGCTGCCGGATGTCGTGGCTCTGCTGCGCCGGACGCTCGGTGAGAATATTGCTGTTGAGATTGCCCCTGGTCCGGGTCTCTGGCCGGCTCTGGCGGATCCGACCCAGATTGACGATGCCTTGGTCAACCTCGCCATCAACGCACGCGATGCCATGCCGGCAGGCGGCAAAATCATCATCGAGACCGCTAACGTGCGTCTTGAGCCGGAGACCGAGGGCGGTGCTCTGGAAGCGCCTCCCGGCGATTACGTCATGCTCGCTGTCAGCGATACCGGGCATGGTATGACGCCTGAGATCATGGCCAGAGTATTCGAGCCGTTCTTTACGACAAAGGAGCTCGGCCAGGGGACAGGGCTCGGGCTTTCCATGGTGTACGGCTTTGTCAGACAATCCGGCGGCCATGTGACTGTCGACAGCACGCCGGGGCATGGCACCATCGTGCGGCTCTACTTGCCACGGGCTGCCGAGGGGACGAACGGGCAGCTGGATTGTCGTCCTGCACCGCCAGAAAAGGGTGGGGGCGAGACTGTTTTGCTCGTTGAAGACAACGACAGTATTCGTGCAATGGCCAGACTTCAGCTTGGCAACCTCGGCTACCGGGTGGTAGAGGCGGCCAATGCAACTGGTGCATTGGGCCTGCTGGGCAAGGGCGTCGAGGCCGATCTGCTGTTCACTGATATTCTGATGCCGGGCGGCATCTCAGGCTACGAGCTGGCTGAGAAGGCCCGGCTGGATAGACCTGGGCTCAAGGTCTTGTTCACCACCGGCTACGATAGTCCTGCGGTGAACCAGAACTTGAAAGAACTCCCTGGGGAAAACCTGCTCCGCAAGCCATACCGCCAATATGAACTGGCAAATGCGGTCCGTCGGGCGCTCGATCAGGGGTAGGCCTTGCCCGGCCCATCAGCTTATCACGGCAGCTGATTGAAGGACCGAGGCCGGCGCCCTCATCCGATCAGAACAGCCAGCCTATACGTGGACTGAGGCGGGTGCTGCGCGC